>NZ_QAIJ01000050.1:0-1412 GCF_003060985.1 Stenotrophomonas sp. HMWF023 | reverse complement strand
GCGCGACGCTGTACGGGAGGGTCGGATAACCGAGCACGACGGTTAGAAATTCCTGCATCGTTTGCCTTCCTGGGCTGGGGCGCCAAGCGCCCGTTCGGAGCACGCCAACAGCGGCTCCGTCGATCCTCGTGCCGGCCCTCATGGCCAGCACGCTTGGGATCATCCTATGTGAAGAAGGTGTGCAGGCTCAAATGTGAAGGCCGAACACGTCAAAAGCGGTCGCGATTCAATCCAGTGCAGCGCAATCGGAGCGGCGGACTTCTTCCACGAACGTGCGCATCTTGTAGCCGTCCTTGATGCCCGGCTCCAGTTCAATGCCACTGGACACATCCACGCCCCACGGCAGGGTCGCCAGCACGGCGTCGTACACGTTTTCGGGGGTCAGGCCACCAGCCAGCAGGAACGGACGATGCAATCCGGTCGGCACGCGCGACCAGTCGAAGGCCACGCCGGTACCGCCGCCGCCGCCCGGGGCATGGCTGTCGAACAGGAACCCGGCGGCGCTGGGGTAGCGCAGCTGCAGGGTGCGCGCATTGATCTCCTCACGCCCGCCCATGGCGATCGCCTTCAGGTACGGCATGTTGAAGCTGCGGCAGAAGCTCTCGTCTTCCTCGCCATGGAACTGCAGCAGGGTCGGCCGCACGGTGCGCAGCACCTCGCGCACTTCTTCCTTGCTGTTGTTGCGGAACAGCGCCACCACGTCGACCATCGGTGCGATCGCCTGGCGCATCGCGCGCGCTTCGGCCGGTGCGACCCGGCGGCTGCTCTCGCGGGCGAAAATGAAGCCCACCGCATCCACGCCCAGCTCACCGGCCAGGCGCACGTCGCCGGCGCGGGTCATGCCACAGAACTTGATGCGGGTACGGTAGTAGGAGCGGCTCATAGCGTTACCTCGGCGGGCAGATGCCAGTTGTCGGGGTACAGCGGCCCCAGGAACACCAGTCCCTGCGGAGGAGCGGTGGGACCGGCTACGGTTCGGTCGCGCCCGGCCAGCAGTTCGGCGATCCACTCCACCGGTTTCTCCCCACTGCCAACCAGAATCAACGAGCCGACAATATTGCGGACCATGTGATGAAGGAATGCATTGCCGCGCACCGCCACCTCGATGACTTCATCGTGGCGGCTGACCTGCAGCGACTGCAGCTCACGCCGCGCATGCAGGGCCTGGCACTGGACCGAGCGGAAGGCGCTGAAGTCGTTCTCGCCCAGCAGGGCCTGCCCGGCCAGGTGCATGCGCTCGGCATCGAGCGGGCGGCGCTCCCAGCTGAGGGTCTGCCGGCCCAGCGCCGGGCGCACTTCGCGGTTGAGCAGGCGGTAGCGATAGCGTCGTGCCCGCGCGCAGAAACGGGCATGGAAGTCATCGGCCACCGGCACGCACCAGCGCACCGCGATCGAACGCGGCAAGCGGGTGG
>NZ_QAIJ01000300.1:0-24346 GCF_003060985.1 Stenotrophomonas sp. HMWF023 | reverse complement strand
TCGTAGTACTCATGACCTGGGCCGAGGGCGGCAGCCAGGTAGTAGATGTCCGCGTCGACAGCGCAGCCGGCAACGAACTCAAGGACATTGGATTCGGGATCGCGCACGCGTAGGTCCTGGATGGTTGAGTTCCGAATTCTCGGTTGTTGGAGACGGCGCGTGGTGCTGAGGAGAGGTAAGCCTCGTTGAATCAGTGGCTTACCATTGGATTTGCTTCGGCGGTTACGGCCCATTTCCGACAGTTTCCGAGGTTGCCGGCCAGCGGCCGGCACTACCGTTCATGGTCCGCCGGGCAGGGCCCGGCGCTACCGCCCCTGGTAGGTGCCAACCTTGGTTGGCACGCTCTCGCGGTACAATGACCACGTGCCAAGACATCGCTCCACTTCATTCCCCGGTCCCGATCTGCTGAGTGTCGATCGGGAACACATGCGCCCGCTGGCCGAGCGCATGCGCCCCCGCACCCTGGACGAAATGGTCGGGCAGAAGCGTCTGCTGGCGCCGGAAAGCGCGCTGCGTCGCGCGGTCGAATCCGGTCGCGTGCATTCGATGATCCTGTGGGGGCCGCCCGGTTGCGGCAAGACCACGCTGGCGTTGCTGCTGGCTGAATACTCCGACGCCGAATTCCGTGCCATTTCCGCGGTGCTGTCCGGCCTGCCTGAGGTGCGCCAGGTACTGGCCGAAGCCGCGCAGCGCTTCGCCGAGGGCCGTCGCACGGTGCTGTTCGTCGACGAAGTGCATCGCTTCAACAAGGCGCAGCAGGATGCGTTCCTGCCGCATATCGAGCGCGGCACCATTCTGTTCGTCGGCGCCACCACCGAGAACCCGTCGTTCGAGCTGAACTCCGCGCTGCTGTCGCGTTGCCGCGTGCACGTGCTGGAAGGCGTCTCGCCGACCGACATCGTTGAAGCACTGGAACGTGCGTTGGGCGATCGTGAGCGTGGCCTTGGCGAGGAACACATCGAGGTTGCGCCGGAGCTGCTGCTGGAGATTGCCACTGCCGCCGATGGCGACGTGCGCCGTGCGCTGACCCTGCTGGAAATCGCCGCCGAACTGGCGGGCGGGGAGGGTGGTCGCATCACCCCGCAGACCCTCACCCAGGTGCTGGCTGACCGTACCCGTCGCTTCGACAAGGGCGGCGAGCAGTTCTACGACCAGATATCGGCGCTGCACAAGTCCGTGCGCAGCTCCAATCCCGACGCCGCGTTGTACTGGCTCACGCGCATGCTCGATGGTGGCTGTGATCCGTCGTATCTGGCACGGCGACTGACCCGTATGGCGATCGAAGACATCGGTCTGGCCGACCCGCGCGCGCAGAGCATGGCGCTGGAGGCGTGGGACATCTACGAGCGGCTGGGCAGCCCGGAAGGCGAGCTCGCCTTCGCCCAGCTGGTGCTGTACCTGGCCAGCACCGCCAAGTCGAATGCCGGCTATGCCGCCTTCAACCAGGCCAAGGCCGATGTGCGCGACAGCGGTACCGAAGAAGTGCCGCTGCACCTGCGCAATGCACCGACCAAGCTGATGAAGGAGCTGGGTTACGGCGCCGAGTACCAGTATGACCACGACGCCGAGGGTGGCATCGCGCTGGACCAGACCGGTTTCCCGGATGCGATGGGCGAGCGGGTGTACTACAACCCGGTGCCGCGCGGGCTGGAAATCAAGCTGAAGGAAAAGCTGGACCGGCTGCGCGCTGAGCGCGAGGCGGCGAGGGCGGCCAAGGGCGCATAGCCCGGTTCGCTTCATGCAAGGTTTCTCATTGCCCCGCCCGCCAGCATTTGGCAGACTGCGCGGCCCTGTTTTTCAAGGAACGATGCCGTGCAGGAAATGATTCTGCCGTTGAAGCGCTATGCCCAGTTCGAGGGGCGCGCCAACCGCCGCGAGTACTGGATGTTCCAGCTGTTCCTGTTGCTGGCAGCAACCGCGGTAGGCGTGATCGCGTTGACGGTGGCGCTCGTGGCTGGCCTCGTCCTGGAAGCCGATTCCAGCTGGATGGCCGGGATCACGATCGGGGCGCTGGCGCTGGTGGGTCTGCTCTGGCTGGCCACGATCGTGCCGCTTGTCGCAGTGACCGTGCGCCGCCTGCATGACTGCAACCAGTCGGGCTGGCTGTACCTGCTGGCGCTGGTGCCGATGGGTGGCCTGGTGATCCTGGTGTTCGCGCTGCTGCCGGGTACGCCGCAGGACAACCTGTATGGTCCGGTGCCCACTGGTCCCTGAGGTTGCCAACGTCGCCTCATGCAACGAAGCCGGCTCTGAGCCGGCTTCGTCGTTTCTGCGCTGCTGTCAGCGGTGCCGGGCTGGTTACTGCAGAATGCAGTCGCCCAGCGCCAGGTAGTCCGATCCCGAGCTGAACTGCAGCGTGCAGCTGGCGGTGAAGGAAACGCCTTCCTCCATCGCTGCGAGCTTGGCGTTCTGCTCGTCATCGGAAGCGGTCAGGCGGGCCAGCACCTGGCCATCTTCGTCGCCAGCTTCCAGGACCGGTTCGCCCTGCAGGTTGCTGGAGGCGCCCAGGCTCACGGCCGTGAACTGCACGGTCTGGTTGAGCTCTTCCAGTCCGAGAGAGGAATAGCCAGCCTCTTCATAGGCCGAATACAGCCCGGCAAGGCTTGGCGCGGCGTGGCCGGCCAGCGGAGCGAGGAGGCCAACGGCAAGTGCGATCAGTGCTTTGTGCTTCAAGGTGTTCTCACAATCATGGGATCCGATCCCAAGGGGGTTGTGGAGCTGATGGGCGGGGGGCACGCAGGCACCCGCGAGGGCGGGGCGATTCCTGCGCCCCGATGGCAGGAAAAGTAGATGAACCCGGACTTCCGGCGCAAGCGCTGGCGCACGGACTGGTGCGCGCGTGATACACAGCGTGACGTTTGATCGATGTGATAATCATTCGCGTTTAAGGTAGACTGCGGTCCCTTGTGAACCGGTGGCCGCGTGCCGCTTTCGCCGTCATTGATGAAGTCTTCCGTCCTGCCTCCGCGCCGTGGCCCGCTGCTATCCGGCCTGGCCGCCTTGATGATGGGCCTGCTCCTGGCTACCCCGTACGCATACGCGCAGCAACGCAATCCGCTGCAGAAGATGGGCAAGACCGTGCTCGACGCACCGGCGGCCAGCTATCGTTTCGAGCGTTTCGTGATCGACAGCCCCGACCAGCAACGCCGCTGGCGGGTGAACGTCGCGATCCCGGCGAAGGCGTCCAAGGCGCCATCGCCGGTGTTGTACGCGCTGGACGGTAATGCCGTGGCGATGGTGCTGGACCAGCCATTGCTGGCCGAACTGGCTACACGCAAGGCGCCGCCGGTGCTGGTGCTGATCGGCTACGACAACGATCTGCGCATCGATTCGGCCTCGCGCACCCGCGACTACACCGCGTGGATCGATCGTGCCGATGATGAAAGCGGCAAGACCCAGGCCGTCGGCGGCGGCGCAGCGGCGTTCCTGGACATGATCGAGCGCCGCATCAAGCCTGAAGTCGAGCGCCGCGCCACTATCGATCACCAGCAGCAGGCGCTGTGGGGCCACTCGTTGGGCGGTCTGTTCGTGCTCAGCAGCTTGTACACCCGTCCGGCCGCCTTCCAGTACTACCTCAGCGCCAGTCCGTCGTTGTGGTGGAGCCAGGGTGCGCCGCTGGGCGACGTCGAGCAGCAGTTCGTGCAGAACGCACACGGTCAGCCCGCGAAGGTGTGGCTGATGCTCGGCGGTGCCGAGCGCGTCGGCGACCGCGGCAAACGCGATATGAACAATCCGCGCGTGGTCGCGCATCTGCGCCGCATTGGTGGCGCCACCCCGGATGCGGCGATGCAGCTGGCCGAACGTCTGGGCCAGGTGCCGGGGCTGAGCGTGCAGTACCGCGAGTTCCCCGGCCTCGGCCACGGCCCGATGCTGCCCGCGTCCTTCCACGCAGCCCTGCATGAGCTGTACGGCGTGACCGATCGCAGCGCCGGTCACGGCCAGCCAACCGGTGGTGACAACGCCGCCGAATGAATCCCTCGCATGGCAATGCCGTGCGACCCCACTACCCAGGCGGACTGTCGATGTGCAGCGGCCAAGGCAACCGATGAATCCCGCGCCACGAGGCGCGGCCTACGTGTGCAAGGAGCCTTCCATGTCGTTCCGTCCGTCTTTCCGTCTCACTTCCCTGGCTGCCGGCCTGCTGCTGGCAGTCACCGCCACCGCGCAGCCGGTGTTCGACCAGCCGGCCAACGCCACCTTCAAGGGCCAGGTTGTCTCACGCGGTGAGAACGTGGTTCCCGGCAGCACCGCCGACGTCACCGGCCGCGGCTTCGTGCCGGGCCAGCAGGTCAGCCTGCTGCGTGGCGATACCGTGCTCAACAGCCAGCCGGTGGTGGTCGATGCCGATGGCAACTTCAAGACCCAGCTGGCCATTCCGGCCGACGCGGTGCCGGGCACCCACCCGGTGGTGGTGCGCGCCAGCCAGCCGGCCGCCGCAACCGTGCTGAAGCTGCGCGTGTCGCCGCAGTTGCCGCTGTCGGGGCAAGCGCAGTTCGCCACTCAGTCCAACAAGCTGGTACCGGGCCTGTACCAGTCGGCCTACAGCGCCGCCAGCAACGCAGTGTTCGTGACCTCGGCCGTCGGTCGCCCGCCGGTCACCCAGTCGCAGCTGCTGAAGCTGGACCCGAAGTCGCTGAAGGTGACCAAGGCCATCACCCCGGCGCAGGTGCCGGGCAGCACCAACGGTGCGGTGTTCGCGGTGTACGGCGTGGGCGTGGATGATGCCAATGGCAACGTCTGGGTCAGCAACACCCGCCAGGACACCGTGGCCGTCTATCGCCAGGCGGATCTGTCGCTGGTCCACCAGTTCCCGGTCGGCACCGTGCCGCACGCCCGCGACGTCGTGGTCGACAGCACGCACGGCAAGGTGTTCGCCTCGGCCGCTGGCGAAGACCACCTGTCGGTGTTCGACGCGAAGACGCTGAAGGCACTGGAGCCGATCGCCCTGGCCTCCGGCGTGGACGACGAAAAGTTCGTGCCGATGAGCCTGGTGCTGGATGAGCCCAGCGGCAAGCTGTTTACGGTCAGCATCGGTACGCCGGAAGCAGCGGTGATCGATGTGGCCAGCGGCAAGGTCGACAAGGTCATCGACCTGGGCAATTCGATCAGCGCCTCGGGCGTGGCCTTCGATGCCCAGCGCAACCGTCTCTACGTAGCCTCGCAGGGTACCGACAACCTGCTGATCGTCGACGTGGCCAGCGGCAAGGTCGTGCACGACGTGCCGGTCGGTGCCGGCGCACTGAACGTGGCCTTCGATGCGAAGAGCGGCCTGGCCTACGTCACCAACCGCGGCGCCGGTACGGTCACCGCCGTTGATCGCGATGGCAAGGTGGTCGGCAACCTCGATGGCGGCACCTTCCCGAACCACGTCCGCGCCGATGGCAAGGGCAATGTCTTCGCCGTGAACAAGTCGCGTGGCGCTGAAGATCCGAAGGGTGACCGCATCACCCGCATCAGCCTGCGCCAGCCGTAAGCCACAGGGCAGGGCGGCACCCCGTCGCCCTGCCAGCAAGGAGAACCTGCATGAACATCGCTTCCCGCCTGCGCCTGTGCGCGCTCCCGTTTGCCGTTTCATTGGTGCTGGCCGCCTGTGGCGACAAGGCACCGCCGTCTTCGGGCAACCCCGACACAGCAGCGCCGGCCACCGCCACCGCCGAGGCAGGGGCACTGCCCGCAGGCTGGCAGCGGGTGGCGGGCAATGACGTGCCGACCCTGCCGGGACAGCAGGCGGTGTTGCCGACCAAGGTCCAGTCCGACGATGGTGCCGGTGTGGAGGTGGACGACACCAGCCGGATCATTGCCGGCGGCGACGACATCATCGCGGTGATCGAAGCGCTGGGACTGGGCAAGCAGGTGTTCGCCGCGCCGACCAACACCACCACCGAGGCAGGCCTGGCTGCGCCGCATCAGTTCCTGTTCAACCGCACGACCGGCGTGGAAGGCGTGCTGAGCCTGCAGGGCTCGCTGTTCATCGGCAACAGCCTGCGCCGCCACACCGAGCTGGCAAAGAAGCTGCGCGAAGTGGGCGAGCCTGCGGTAGTGATTGATGACCTGCAGCCGGCACCGGACAAGGTGCGCAAGATTGCCGCCGTGCTCGGCGTGGCCGATGCAGGGCAGACCCTGGCCACGCAGGTGCAGCGACAGCTGGACGAGGCGGCGGCGATCGGCAAGGGCCTGGCGCATGCGCCGCGGGTGATCCATGTGTCGGCGACGGGTGCAGGCGGTTCACCGACCGTGGCCGGTGCCGATAGCGCGTCGGCCAAGCTGATCGCGCTGGCAGGCGGCATCAACATCGGCACCGAGGCCGGCGTGGCCAACTATTCGCAGCTGAGCAACGAAGGCGTGGTCGCGGCGGCACCGGAGGTAATTCTGGTGACCGAGCATGACCTGAAATTGTTCGGTGGCGCCGAGGGCCTGTGGAAGGCCTACCCGACGCTGAAGCAGACCCCGGCCGGACAGGCCAACCGGGTCTGGGTGATGCCGGATGCGCAGCTGAAGTACGCCAGCATCGGTTCCGGTGCGGGCGCGTTGGCTCTGGCCCAGGCGCTGGCGGCGCTGCCGAAGGCATGAGTCCTGCGGATCGGCGCCGCCGTCGCGGGCGGACGATGTTGTTGATTGCGCTGGTCGCGCTGCTGGGTGCGGTGCTGGCGTCGTTTGCCGTGGGGCCGCTGCGGCTGCCGCCGCTGGAAGTGATGCAGGCGTTGGCGGTGAAGCTGGGCCTGCTCGATCCGCAGTCGGTCAGCAGCCGTGACCTGGCCGTGGTGTGGCAGCTGCGCATTCCGCGTGCACTGCTGGGTGCCATGGTGGGGGCGGCGCTGGCGATGGCCGGCGCCAGCCTGCAGGGACTGTTCGGCAATCCGCTGGCCGATCCGGGCATCGTCGGCGTCAGTCAGGGCGCTGCGTTGGGCGCGGTAGCGGCGATCGTGCTCGGTGCGGCAGGCGCAGCCGGCTGGCTGGTGCCGGTGGCGGCATTCGGAGGCGGTGCCGCCGCGATCGGGTTGACCTACGCGCTGGCACGGCCGGGCAAGGGCAGCGGCAATGCCACGCTGTTGCTGGTGGGTATTGCGATGGCCGCATTCTGCTCGGCCCTGATCGGCTTCCTGACCTACATCGCCAACGAAAGCGAGCTTCAATCGCTGGTGTTCTGGCAGATGGGCTCGTTGGCGCGGGCGAACTGGGCTGATGTGGTGGCGGTGCTGCCGCTGTTTGCCATCGGTGCGTTCGCGCTGCAGCGCTTGGCCACGCCGCTGGACATGCTGGCGCTGGGTGAGCGTCAGGCTCAGCACCTGGGGCTGGATGTGGCACGTACACGGCGCCTGCTGGTGGCGTTCAGTGCGCTGCTGGTCGGTTCTGCGGTGGCGTTCGCCGGTTCGATCAGCTTCGTCGGCCTGGTGGTGCCGCATGTGGCGCGGTTGCTGGTCGGCCCTGGTCATCGCTGGCTGCTGCCGTTATCGGGCCTGCTGGGTGCGCTGTTGATCGTGGTGGCCGACACGGCTGCGCGCACATTGGACCCGCCTGCTGAGATTCCACTGGGCCTGTTCTCGGCCGCGCTGGGCGCGCCGTTCTTCCTGTGGCTGGTGCTGCAGCAGCGTCGCAAGGCGGCCGCATGAGCGCATTTCTGCAATTGCGCGATGTGGTGGTGCGCCGCCAGCAGCGCGAGATCCTGCATGGCATCACCCTTGCGTTCCAGCCGGGCACGGTGACCGCGCTGGTGGGGCCCAATGGTGCCGGCAAGTCGACCCTGCTGGGTGTGGCGGCCGGCGATCTGCGCGCCGACGGTGGCGACGTGCATCTGCACGGACGCCCGTTGCGCGACTACAAAGCCGGGCCACTTGCGCGCGAACGTGCGGTGATGCCGCAGGAGCACGGCGTGCGCTTCGCCTTCAGCGTGGAAGAAGTCGTGGCGATGGGGCGCCTGCCGCATCCGCCGGATCCGCAGGTGGACGATGCGCAGGTGGAAAGCGCGATCGATGCTGCCGAACTGCAGGTGCTGCGCCTGCGCGAAGTGCAGCAGCTGTCGGGCGGTGAATCGGCGCGGACCACCTTCGCCCGCGTGCTGGCGCAGGACACGCCGTTGCTGTTGCTGGATGAACCCACGGCTGCACTGGATCTGCGTCACCAGGAGCGCACCCTGCGCAGCGTGCGCGCCTGCGCCGAAGCTGGCGCGTGCGTGATCGTGGTGCTGCATGACCTCAACCTGGCGGCCGGGTACTCCGATCGCATCGTGCTGCTGGAACAGGGCAGGGTGGCGGCTGACGGCACGCCTTCGGAGGTGTTGACTGAAGCCAACCTGCAGCGCGTCTACCAACAGGACGTGGTGGTGCTGCAGCATCCGCGCCGCGGTGTGCCGTTGGTGGTGGTTACCTGAGGCGAAGCGGGCATGCCAGGCTGTGCCGCGTATCATGTGCGGCTCGATTTTTTCAAAGGAATGGCTTGATGAATCTCTCCCGCCCGCGTTGCGCCCTGTTTGTCGCCTTGATCGGCGTTGTCGGCGCTGCAAACGCCGCTGCGACCACCAAGGTTTCGTTGATGACTGCATCCGAGCAGGCGTCGCTGATTGAGACACGGCATTCGACCGGCGAGGGTGCAGCGGTTTCATCGTTCACCACCGAGTACTTCGGCAATGGTGAGATCGGCATGGCCTGGGAGGACAAGCGTGTGCTGCTGTTGTGCAAGAAAGCGGCCTACCTCAATCTGCCTGGGATGAAGCCCGACGCCAGCAAGCTGTCGGTCGAACAGCGGCAGATGGTGGCGTACGAGGCGATGATGGCCGGCTTCGGCGGCATTGCTGCGCTGGGCGCGGTCACCGGCGAGTCGATCGAAGTGGCCGATGACGGCACCGAGACGCGTCGCCCCGGTGAATCCACGTGGGCCTACGGCGTGGAGCGCTACGAAGTGGCCACCCAGCGCATGCCGGACGGCGCCCTGCGTGTGCGCGTTCGCAAGCAGGCGACGGTCAACAACGCAAAGCCGTCCGCGCCGGGCGACACCTTCAGTACCGATGAAGACCAGGCGGCGCGCCTGGCCGAACTGGCGCCCACCGGCAGCTGGACCGAAGTGCTGATCCATGGCGGTCCGCGCAAGCCGCGCACCGACCCGGCAATGTCCCTGAAGGGGTGGGTGTCGACCGTCGAGCAGCAGGCGGCGACCGTGGGTGATGCCCGCCGTCTGCACGACTGCAAGTAAGGGCGTTGGGGGAACTCAAAATATTCAGTCTTGAGGCGCGGTTAGTTGTAAAGGAGTGTCAGTCGCTCCTCTGTCATCTGCGATGGCAATTGAGAACGTCAATTTTCTCAGCGATCGGCAGGGACGCGTAACCTTTTCCATCAACATCGCTGCAGGTTCTCACCTTCTCGACAATCCACTCGCGCTGCGACCTCCGCATGCGTAGGCGCTGCTGTGTCGAGAGCGCCCTCCAGAAGGAGTTGAGGTCTTTATCCACAATGTAGAAATCGGCAGCGACCACTGCCAGGCGACGCTCAAGGATGGTGTCGCTGTCCGCTATCGTGATCGCAATGGTTGACAGTAGGACTTGTGGAAATTGCAGGCCAGACAGCTCGACAATGGCTGGCCTCCTTCCGTCAAATTCAACCCCGAATCTAAAATTGCCCCAGATAATGCCCTTGTCGGTGAGTTGCGCGTGGCCGCGTGTCGTGACGTCCTTGGAGCGTTGATCCCTGCGTATCACATTCATGGTGTGATCCGGAATTTCAAACTCTATCGTGGCTTCACACTCGATGAGCGCAAAGGCGCTTTCTGAGGCTTTGGTCTGGGTGACTCTGAGATCGATTGGAATCGAATCAACCAATTCCTCCAGGTCGTCGGTTGATCTGCGGGGCGTTGAAAGTTGGGATAGTCCCTCTACATACATGCGATCCCGGGCTTCGGATCTTATTTTTTCCACTGCTTTCGCGATTACATCAGGCTGGTTGCAGTGGAAGTTGTTTGGATTCTCTCGGACAAATTCCGGTCCGGTGGTGAAGATGTGAATGAGGTTGGTCGATGTCAGTATTAGGGCGAGGATATTCAAAGTCAGGCCGTTTGCTTCTCGGGATCGATCTTCGGGTGCTTGCGCAGGTGGCGTACGAAATCATTGGGTGCGCCTGGTCGCCCAGGCAAGTGCTTGTAGCCTTGTGCGCAGATCCAGGTCTGCCATCTGCCCGAGAAAAGCGTGGTTGCACGGATCTTTGCGCTGTTGCGACGTCCAAGCGACTGATCCGCAGGCAGGCTTTGCGGCGGGGCTTTAGCGACATCCTTGCGACGATGGCTTGTCTGGCCAAGCCAGACCTCACCAAGTAAGTGGCGGCGAAACGGCATGAGGCGCCATGTGCCATGGGGTGAGATTGCCAGTAACCGGCAGCTGGACCGAAGTGCTGATCCATGGCGGTCCGCGCAAGCCGCGCACCGACCCGGCAATGTCCCTGAAGGGGTGGGTGTCGACCGTCGAGCAGCAGGCGGGGACCGTGGGTGATGCCCGCCGTCTGCACGACTGCAAGTAAGGCGCCTGTTGGCCTGCGTAGCAGCCACCCATGGGGTGGCTCTACCTTGGGGCTCATCGTTCCATATATGTGCGCAATATTCACTTGCGCGCCAGACTGACAGGTCTAGAATGCGCCGCATGAACCGGATGCCGCTCCTGAAGTTTTTCACCCTGACCCGCGCAAGCGCGGAACGGGCGTGTCTGCCTGGAGCCCCACGAGGCCGCTGATCGCGGCCTTCGCTGGACCATCCACAGAGCGCCCTCCGGGGCGCTCTTTTCGTTTCTGCCTTCCATCCCTCAACCCGCTCCACCGCAAGGAGAACGTGCCATGCACCAGATCGCCGAGACCGAACGCCAGCCGCACACCCTGTAGCCAACCGGGGTGTGCGGCCCCCGAAGTTGGCCCAGCAGGAACCTTTCTTATGAACACCAACACCCAGACTCTGTCGCGTCTTCGCAACCTCGGCATCATTGCCCACATCGACGCTGGCAAAACCACGCTTACCGAACGCCTTCTGTGGAAGACCGGCGAGATCCACCGCGTCGGCGAAGTGCACGATGGCAACGCGACCACCGACTTCTCGACGATCGAACGCGAACGTGGCATCACCATCGGCGCTGCTGCCGTGCACGCGCAATGGGCGCCGCGCGATCTGCCGCTGCACCAGCTGACCCTGATCGATACCCCCGGCCACATCGACTTCGCCATCGAGGTCGAGCGCTCGCTGCGCGTGCTCGACGGTGCCGTGGCCGTGTTCTCGGCCGTGGACGGGGTGCAGCCGCAGTCGGAAACCGTGTGGCGCCAGGCGCGCCGGCATGGCGTGCCGTTGATTGCGTTCGTCAACAAGATGGACCGCATCGGCGCCTCGTTCGAGCGCGTGCTCGAGCAGCTGCAGGACAAGCTGCGGGCGCGACCGTGGGCGCTGGGTATTCCGCTGGGTAGCGAAGGTGACTTCCATGGCTGGGTCGACCTGGTCGATGGCCGCGTGCTGCATTGGCAGGACGGAGGCGCAGCGACGGTGACGGCCTGGAGCGATGCCGAGCGCGCGCAATGGCGGCCACAGCGCAATGCGCTGGTCGAGGCCGTGGCCGACCATGACGATGTGCTGGCAACGGCATGGCTGGAAGGCCGTGACATCGACGCGGCGATGCTGCGCGCAGCGATCCGTCGCGCGACCCTGTCTGGTGCCGGCGTGCCGGTGCTGGCCGGGGCCGCCTTCAAGGACAAGGGCGTCGAAACGCTGCTGGATGCAGTGGTCGATTACCTGCCGTCGCCGCTGGATCGTCCTGCCGTTACCGCTGAAAGCGAGGGTGGCGACGTCCTGCTGCCGCCGGACCCGGACGGCCCGTTGGCGGGCCTGCTGTTCAAGATCACCCACCAGCAGCACGGCGCGTTGAGTTTCGTGCGGCTGTACTCGGGCACCTTGAAGGTGGGCGACAACGTAGCCAGCTCGCAGCACCCGCAAGGGCGCCGCATCAGCCGGCTGGTACGCGTGCAGGCCGACCAGACCCAGGACATCGGGCAGGCCGTGGCCGGCGACATCGTTGCGGTGCTGGGCTGGAAGGATGCGGTCAGCGGTGAAACGCTGAGCGGGCGAGGGCAGCCGTTGCTTCTGGAGAGCATCCAGGCGCAGGCCCCGGTGCTGGCGTGGCGGCTGGAGCCGGCGCGTGCGGCTGATCTGATCCGGTTGGCGCAAGGTCTGGCCAGCCTGGCCCAGGAAGACCCCTCGTTCCGGGTGGAGACCGATCGCGACACCGGTGAAACCCTGGCCTGGGGAATGGGCGAGCTGCACCTGGAAGTGATGGTCGAACGCCTGCGCAGCGAGTGGAAGCTGGACATCGGCATTGGTGCGCCGCGCGTGGCGTACCAGGAGACGCCGCAGCGTGCCGTCGAAGGTGTGGTTGGCCGATTGGTCAAGCAGACTGGTGGCCAGGGCCAGTTCGCGCACGTGGTGCTGGATGTGGCGCCGCGCGACGACGGCGAGGTCGTGTTCAATGACCGCATCGTTGGTGGCGTGGTCCCGCGCAACTTCATCGCTGCGGTGGAGAAGGGCGTTCGTGCCGCGCTGTCGGAAGGTCCCCAGGGCCATCCGGTGGTCGGCATCGAGGTCAGCCTGGTGGATGGCCAGACCCACGCGAAGGATTCGTCGGAGATGGCGTTCCATCGCGCCGGCAGCGAGGGCATCAAGGCCGCGCTGGCGGCCAGCGGTACGCAGCTGCTGGAGCCTGTGATGGCGGTGACGGTGCATTCGCCGTCGGCCTCGGTGGGTGACGTGGTGGGCGATCTGAATCGTCGTCATGGCCGTATCGCCCGCATCGACGACCAGGACGGTCGCGCCGAAGTCAGTGGCTTCGCGCCGCTGGCGCAGCTGGTCGGTTACACGACCTCGCTGCGTTCGCTGAGCCAGGGACGCGCCAGCAGCGAATCGCATCTGCATGGCTACGAGCCGGTGCGTGCGTCGTAAGGAAGGAGCAGGGGAGCCCGTTCGCGGGCTCCCTTTTTTTGTGTGCTGGTGGGGTCCGTATCCACGCATGGCGTGGATCTACCGATCTTGTATTGGCGGGGCCGTATCCACGCCATGCGTGGATGATTGCCATCTGTGCACCACGCAATTGCACTGCATTGCAACAAAACTGCAGAAAAAGCTGGATTAAAGTGATGCCTCACGATAAATTGCGCACCCCCCGTTGCTTGCCGCCGCCCGCGACCTGCCCATGCGTGATGACAATGATCCCGGAACCCTGGAGCTGACCCTGCCGCGCAAACGCGGCCGGCCGCCCAAGTTCGGGTACGCAATGAGCGACGCGCAGCGGGCCGCGCGCTATCGGGCGCGGCGCGCAGGGCAGGCCAATCACGCTGATGTGCGGCACTGCAGCGACATGGTCCTGCTGGACAAGATCCGCGCGGCGGTCAGTGCGCGCGACACCGAACTGGCCGGCTTCCTGGTCCACGTTCTGTGGCAGCGTTACCCGTTGCAGCTGAAATAAGTCGGCCGCGGGGTGGCCGTTGTCACCTGCCTTGTTGATAATGCGGGATTCAGGTTGTTCCCGCTGGCGCGCCCGGGATGGCAGGCGCGCATGATCGACATGGTTTCCACGATGACCACCACCAGCGACACCACCACCGAAGCTGCGCCGAGCAGCGCGCCCTTGTTCTACACCCGTCCGGTGCCGCTGCAGGCAGACCTGCACGCCGATCTGCGCATCCTGCCGGGCAAGCTCGAATTCGCTGCCAGCAGCAACTCGATCCCGCTGGTGCTGGGCGAATTCTCGCTGGCGCTGCACCACTTCCCGATCCTGTTCGCAGGCCCGAGTGCGGTGCCGATGGCCGCCGTGGGTGTGACCACCGATAACCTGTTCATCACCGATGGCCTGTGGGACGACGAGACCTACATCCCGGCCTACCTGCGCCGCCATCCCTTCATCTTCATCGATACCGGCGCGGACAATGACTTCCTGCTCGGCATCGACGAAGACAGCCCGCGCGTTGTCCGTGGCGGCGAAGAAGGCCAGCCGCTGTTTGTCGATGGCAAGGCCACCGACATGGTTCAGCAGGCACTCGAGTTCTGCGGCCAGTTCACCCGCGAACACGAACAGACCCAGGCGTTCTCCAAGGCGCTGGTCGACAACGGCCTGCTGGTCGAGCGCAATGCAACCGTGCGCCTGCCCGATGGTCGCGAGTTCAACCTCAACGGCTTCTTCGTGGTCGACGTGGAGAAGTTCATCGCGCTTCCGGACGCGACCGTCGTCGAATGGCACCGCAACGGCTGGCTGGCGCTGATCCACCAGCACCTGATGTCGCTGGGTCGCTTCAACGACCTGACCCGCCGCCAGGCGGGCCGCAACGCCGCCTGATTTCAGGCCGCCGGCGCGGTTCCCGCACCCCGGGAGCCGCGCCAGCGTTGCATCTCGGCCAGTACCTGGCGCGCATCGTCCCACCTGGGTGGCACGCAGTCGCCCAACTCCCAGAGCTCACCGGTAAGTGCCGCCATGCCGCCCGCGCCGAGCATCTGCAGCGCCCCTTGCAGTCGATGCGCGTGATGGCGCAGCCGCACGGCATCGCAATGACCGATCGCTTCATGCAGGCATTGCAGTTCGTGATCGATATCTTCTTCGTACGCGGCCACCAGTTCGTGGGCAATGTCCTCGCTGGTACTGGCGGTTACAGGCTGACCCAGCGCATCCAGCAGCGCATCGATCTGCAGCGGCTTGACCAGCACCGCGTCGATGCCGGCCGCCTGGCAGCGTAGTGCGTGGTCGCCGCCGCTGAAGGCGGAAAGCGCAAGCAGCCGGGCACGAGGCGCTCCTTCTGCCTCATGCAGCCGCAATTGCCGGGCCAGCGAGTAGCCATCCATTCCCGGCAGGCCGATATCCAGCATCACCAGCGGGCAGGGCACCTCCTTCTGCAGTGCCAATGCATCGCCGGCGTTGGCAGCCTCCTGCACCGTCGCGCCCCAGCACCGCAGCTGGGCTGCAATGACCTGTCGGTTCAGCGCGTGGTCCTCGACCAGCAGGATGCGCATGCCGTCCAGCCGGGGCAGGGCGGCCGCTGTTGAAGCGTCCTGCGCACCTTCCTGCACCGGCTGCACGGGCAGATGCAGCATGAAGCGGCTGACACGTCCATGCACGCTATGAACATCCAGAGTGCCGCCCATGGCTTCGGCCAGCGTGCGGCAGATGGACAGGCCCAGCCCGCTGCCACCGCGCTGCCTGCCCGCGTCGGCCTGCTGGAAGGGCTCGAACAGCCCAGCCATCTGCGCTGGCGTGATGCCGATGCCGCTGTCGATGACTTCCATCAGCAATGCTGCGGGCTTTGCTGGTGCGTCCAGCTGCAGGCGCAGTTCAATGCCGCCTACATCGGTGAACTTGACGGCATTGCCGAGCAGGTTGTCGAGCAGTTGCCGCAGGCAGTCCGGGTCTGTCGCCAGCAGCGGGAACGGCGTCTGCGGCACGCACAGCTGCAGGGTCAGTGCCTTCTTCTGCGCCTGAGGCGCGATGGCCTGCAGTGCCTGCGTGCAGATTGCGGGAACGTCGCAGGGCATCAGCTTCGGCTGGAAAGTGCCGCTGGCGAGGCGGGAGAAATCCAATGTGCGATTGAGCAGTCCGCGCAGTGTGTGGCCCGCATTGGCAGCGGCGGCCACCAGTTCGCGCTGGCTGGCCGGCAGCGGCGCCTGGTCCAGCAGGTCGATTGACGCCATGACGGCCTGGGCGGAATTGCGTACCTCATGGCTGATCATGCCTGTCATCTGCGCCTGATTCCGATCGCGGTCCTGCTGCTGGCGCAATCTGCGCACGGCCAGCAACGGAAGCGTCAGCAGAAGGGCGGTGGCTGGCAGCAGCCAGAGCGCGGCGTCATCGAAGCCTTTGCGGACATGCTGGCCGAACGCGGTTGGCAACGCCTGCTGGGCCCAGCGCTGCAGCAGCTGGGCATGTTCTTCGATGGTGATGTCATCCAGTGCTGCCTCGATGCGCGCAAGCAGCTCCTGGTCTTCGCGCCTGGCAAGCAGGTGCAGCTGGGTCGGAAAACTGGCGTCGAGCACTTGCAGGCGCAGGCTGTGGGAAAAGTAGCGCCGCGTCATCGCACGCGCGGTGGATTCCAGGCCGATCGCTGCGTCGGCAATGCCAGCATCCACCGCAGCCAATGCCGCCCGCATGCTGGGCTGGGGCAGCACGGGCACTGCGGGATAGTGCTCGGCCAGCCACGCCGGATAGGGGCCGCCGTCAACGGCAGCGATCCGCAGCGTGCCGGCATCGGCAACCCGCCGCGGCAAGCGCTCACCGATGCGGCCGGCGAGCACGCTCGCGCCGCCATGAAAGCTGCGCGATGGCGCCAGGCTGGGGCAGGGCAGGTGCGCCGCATCGCCAGCACCCTGCACCAGCACCAGATCAGCCCGTCCCTCGCAGACGGCACTCATCGCTGCCAGGGTGCTGGGGAAGGGAACTTCAACGAAGGCCAGGCCGGAATGGTGGGCAACGAGCGCAGCATAGCCATGCGCCAGCGTCTGCAGCACTTCCGTGTTGGCAGCATCTTCGGGGGCAGGGTGCAGCGTGGGTCCCGCGGCCACCCGGACCTCGCGCCCAGCCGCCCATTCTCCGTGCTGGATGTCGCCGGCGGACGTGCAGGGAAGCAGAGTGAACAGCGCCAGCAGCAGGGATTTGCGGGGGCGCTTCAACAGCGCGGTCACAGGGCCTCCAGCTGCTGCCGCATGGCGAAGATCTCCGCGTCATTACGCAGGCCCAGCTTGCGCAGGGCGGCAATCTTCTGCGTGCTGACGGTCTTGATGCTGCGGTGCCGGTGCAGGGCAATTTCCGAGACGGTCAGCCCATCGAGGACCAGTCGGATGACCTCGCGCTCATTCCGGCTCAGTGCATCGCAGGGCGTCAGCAACTTGCACGAGGGCGGTATCCGGCAAAGCCCTTGCGAGACGCGCACAACCGCGTCGGAGAGTTCAGCCAAAGGCTCGGATTTGCCGACAAAGCCGCTGATTCCCGCATCCAGCAGGTGGTTGATGATCGCGTCCGAGTTCTGCCCGGCGAAGCCAAGCAGCGTTACGCGCGGCAACGCCTGCCGTAGGTGCCGGACGAGCTCGGCGCCGCTGATGTCACCCGGCGCCAGGGTGATGTCGATGATCGCCACATCCGCGCGGCACTGCTGCAGGGCCAGCACGAAGGCCTGGCTGTCACTGTGGCTGGCGACGATCTCGAAGCGGCTGTCGTTGCCGAGATGAAAGGCCGTGCCGCGGCGGACGACGTCATGGTCATCGAGCAGCGCCAGGCGAAGCCGGCGCGGTGCAGGGAATCCGTTCATGCGCAGCAGTGTTGTCAGCGCCGAGTGGCGTGGCGCCCATTCTGGCGCTGCTGTCGCGTCGAGCATCGAAAACGTTCGATTTTTGAGACTTTTCCTAGAGCGGAGTTGGTAAAAGCTGGAGCTCTGTGTCGGAAATGGCGCTACGCGGGTCCGTCAGCGCAGCCTGTTGCGTCTTTGATCATTGCAATATTCGTGAAGCGCTCGTTGCTGTTTTCGCATGCGGCGCTCCCGAATCCGGGTGTGGCGGCGCCTATTAACGTGACGCGTCACGCTCGATGGGCGCGCCAACGACAGCGGATCCTCCATGAACTTAAAAAAGGGGCGGCCGTAAGGCCGCCCCAATGCCGCTCAATGGGCGTGCTGCAATCAGAACCGTACCGACCACCGCGCGTTCGCGCCATGGTCGCGGCTTTCACTGCCGAACTGGCCGCTGTAGCCCAGTTCCAACTGCTGGCGCGGGCTCAGCCATGCCGACACGCCCAGTTCGGCCACCACCGCGTTGTCAGCAATGGGAGCGCCACTGACTGCAAACGCGGCGCCACCGTTGACGAAGGCGAGGTTGGCCACCTGGCTGCGGTCGCCAGATGCTTGGCGGTAGCCCACCGCACCGCGTAGGTGCAGCCAGCTTTCCTGCTGGAACGAGGCCTTCAGTCCCTTGTCGAAACGCAGGCCGGCGGTGGCCACGGTGGTGCCGGTGTCGTCGACCTCGCCCCGCAGCGCCGCCGCACCTCCGTGCTCGTTGACGCGCTTCAGGTCCACTTCCACCCGTGCAACCTGCAGATACGGCTCCAATCCGCCCTCGGGCCCGCCAAAGCGATAACCGGCTTCAAGGAAGGCTTGACGCGTGCGGCCGTCATAGCGCGCGCTCAAGGTGTCGCTGAAGCCCGCGAATGCCACCTCGCGGGTGCTTTCCACTTCGTGCTTGCTCCAGGCCACGCCGCCGCGCAGGCCGAAGCCACCCCAGTTGTGGCTGGCGTAGGCGCCGAAGTGGGTGTTGTCGATCTTCGACTTTGCACGCCGGCCATCCTGCTGCTTCACATCGGTGCGGCCGGTGCCGGCCAGCAGGCCGACCTGCCATCCATCGAACTCGCGGTCGATGCCGACCAGCAGGCCGTTGCTGTTGGCTTCGGTGCGTGCCGTTTCGGCATTGCCATCCAGCTTGCCGTTGCCGCCGATCGCCTGCACCCAGACCCCGGTGGCGTCGTTGCCACCGGCGCCTGGCGCGGCTACGCCGGCGCGGCGCGACAGCGCCGCATCACGCACATAGCGACTGCTTTCGACCAGCGCCAGCGGCGTCGCAGCGTGCAGTTCGCCACTCAGGCCATCCAGTACGGCAGCCACCTGCTGAGGGAACAGCTGGGTCAACGGCTTGGGAAGGCCCTGGTTGATCGCGAGGGTATCGGCAGCAGCGGCCACGGCGCGCTGGTTCGGAGTGCCGGCCGCAGTTGCCAGCAGGGCGCCGCGGGCCACGTCGATGCGCGTGGTATTGGCAGCGTAGGCCACACTGAACTGCAGGAAAGGCGAGAACGCGCTGAAATCGGTCTTCGCGAACTGGCCGCTCACGCCGCCATCGGCGCGCAGCACGTTGAACTGTTCGCCCAGGTAATACACACCCGGCTCGGGTAGTGCCAGCAAGGTTCCGCCCAGCGTCGCAGTGCCGGTGACGTGCAGCTGGTCACTGCGGCTGCCCGGTGCAAGCTCAGCCGCATAGATGCCGGCAGCGCCCTGCACGTAGTTGCCATTGATGGTCAGCGTGCCGATGGAATTGCCTGGCGCGATGATACCGTCCACGCGGGTGTTGCCGAGCGTGCCGATGCCCTTCAGCAGGCCGTTGGCGCCGACGGTGGTGGTGCCGCCGCTCTGCGTGCCGTTGAAGGAGGCTACGCCGCCGTTGACCACCAGGTTGCTGTCCTTCAGTACGCCGCTGGCGCTGATCGTGCTGACGCCGCCGGTGGTGTTCAGTGCAGTGGAAGCCAAAGTGCCGTTGAGCAGGAGCTGGCCGCTCTGCACCTCGACTGCCGAGGTGAGGGCGTTGCTGCCGTTCAACTCCAGCGTGCCCTCGCGCAGCACCGCGCCGTTGAAACTGTTGTCGCCGCTCAGGCGCAGCCAACCGATGCCGGACTTGGTCAGCTTGCCGGGGCCTGCGATGTCGTTGGTCCAGTCGTCCCAGGCGTCACCTTCCCAGACTTTCAGGCCGCCGGCCTTCTGGTTCATTGCCACGTCGGTGTCCACGCGCAGCGAGCCATAGCCCTCGATGGCCTTGCGCAGATCGACCATGCCCCAGCCATAGACATCGTCCACTCCGGGCGCGCCGAGGTCGCGCGCCGTTGTCAGCAGCACGTCACGTACCTGCGCGTTGTCCAGATAGGGGAAGCGCTCGAACAACAGGCCCAATGCGCCCGTGATGTGTGGAGCGGCCATCGAGGTTCCGCTCTTCTTGACGTAGTCGTAGTCTGGCATCAGGCTCCGCGTGTCAATCGTAACGTTGCCGGCACTGTCCTTGGAGAGCGTGGCGTCCAGCTTGGTTTTGGCGCCATAGGTTGTGGAAAGAATTGCCGTGCCAGGTGCTGCCAAGCACCAGTTTGCCGCCAGGCCGCAGCGCATGGAGCGATTGCTCAGCTCCAGGGCTTCATTGACGTTCACGACAGCCAGCCAATATGGCTCAACATCCTTCTGGGCGCGCGGCAGCGTGGCGTACATGCCTGCGATCGGCGCCTGTTGTGGAGATGGATTGGGCGCGTCGGTATTGCCTGCAGCCCATACTTGAATGAGGCCGGTCCTGCGCGAAGCGGTGGCCATCACGGCCAGCCGGTCGGCAAAAACCGTATGCGACAGATACATATCCATCTGCTGGGCCGTGCTCGGCTCGGTAGCAAGCCCCCAACTGTGGTTGATAGCCCGAATCTGCTGTTGTTCGAGCTGCTCGTACAACTGGCTGAAGGCGGCTGTAGGGGCGCTGACGGACTTGGAGCTTCGCTCGAGCGTCATTCGTGGCGAAACACTGAGATGCGCCACACTGTTGGAAAACAGGCGGGCGACACTGAGGTCGGCACCGAAGGCTACGCCGTGCATGCCGGAGCCATCCCGATTGGCAGCGATCGTCCCGGACACATGGGTGCCATGTGTTCCATAGGTGACCCCTTCAAAATAGTTGTTTCGATTGAGCAAAGCGGCGTATCGTGGCTCAAGGGTCTGATAGGTGAGCTGGACCTGATCGCCATCGGTCCTGAAGCAACTGTTGGGGCCTTCGATCACTTCTGCCGGGCACAAGCTGCCATCGGCAAGAACGCCCGCCAGGCGGATGCTCCGATGGTTCTTGCCGGCGAACTCGGGATGTCCAAGGCCGGCGCCATCGTCGAAAACCCCCAGCCGGACGCCTTTGGCGGTCAGGCCGCGAGCGTATGCGAACTCGGCGCCCATGGCAGCCAAACCCCAGTCCGCTTTGAACTCATCGGTGCGCCAGCTTCCTGGATCACCAGCATTGCCAAGGATGGCAGTGCTGGCATCCGCTGCCGGCGCAAGCGTCGCCGAGGCGGGGCCGGCAACGGATGAAACAGTAACGCTGCTGATCGTCGGCTGCGCCCATCCTTCCTGCAATTGGCGCTGCTGCTGCCAGGCATCCAGTGATTCAGTGGCCATCGCTGGCAACGCCGTTGCCAGCAGTAGTGAACTGATTACGGCAATCGCCAGGGGGGTGGGCGAAGGGGAGGGCGGCGAACGATCGTGCAGCAGTCGAGTCATCATGCAGCTTCCTTGATTGGGGGTGTGGCGAGGTAATGCGTTTGCGCCGGGCTTGCGGGCCAGGTGCTGTAGAGCGTGCGGAAGCGGGGCGCTTGGACGGGGGGTGTGGGCCGCTCCAAGTGGTAACGTCGGCAAGTCCGCATCACCCCCAGTGGCTTGCTGATGCGATGCACGCCAACCTGCTGGTGCCACTGGCCTGTTGCGTTCGCCGGACCCGCGGCCAGAATCTGGGTGCTCGGTTGCAGCCCAGACGCGCAGATTTGATGGACGGGCCGGCGTCAGCTGAGGCTGAGCAGCTGATTGCTGCCCGGCGCGATATCTGGGTGAGAAAGCGTGTGCGAGCTCGGCAGATCTATCGGGAGACGATCGCTGGCTTTAACAGCGCGGGCGTGCTGATGCAGCGTTGGCCGAGGCTAACCGTGGCGGGCCTGGGATTGGTGGCCCGCCAGGTAGGCGAACTCAGGGGCGTCAGCCTGGGAGATCGGCCTGGGAACAGGTGGGTCAGTCGGCTTAGAACATAATATACATTATGCGAAATGCTGGATTGCCCGGATCTACGGGTTCGTTGGCTCCGCTTGGCAATGTGTCAGTTTTCTTGGTTCTTGTCCTTTTGCTTAGGATCGTGCCCCTTGTTGATTCTATTGAGAATTTTGAGGCGCTCAGGGACACGATCCTAAGTAAGCAAGTATGTGTCCGCTGTCGCTGCCTTCGATCTTGTTCCTAATGGCGCTTCCCTCAGCCTGCCACCGGGTCTGCTGTGATTCTATGCATCAGACAGTTGGAGTACGCTCTTTCCATGGTCAAGACCAATTCCGGCAGTTCCGAATCTGAGTCACCTGAAGTGGCCGAGAGCTACAACCAGTGGCTCCGTGAAAAAATTGAGCGCGCCATTGCCGATACACGACCGGCGATTCCTCACGATCAAGTGGTGGCGCGTGTGCAGGCGAGAATCGATGCGGCCAGGATACGTCGGAAAGCTGCAGAAGATTGATGCATCTCTTCGAGAACCCCTGGGCGGTTACGCTCACGTCGACTTCGGGCTCTGCCGCCGTGCGCGCGACGTTGGGGCCGCCTCCTTCGGTGCGTTCCGCTTAAAGGCTGCGTCCAGCTGCGCCGGAAGTTCTCGCAGGCTGCTGAGTTGCTGCTCAAGGGCCTCGCATCTGCCCCGGAGAACATCAGTGGCTTGACCGGCCGAGATGGCTGCAGATTGGGCTGCATGCAGCTCCTTGCGTAGCTGCTCCTCAATTGCCCTCTGGGCTTTAGCCTGATTGTTGAGTTGAGTCTGGAGATCTTTCGCCTCCTGGCGAGATCGATCCACTTCGCTGAGCGTTCGATTCTCGACAGATCTGACGTGCTCGGTCCAGTCCTCTCGCTCAGATTTCGCCGTTTCCAGCGTTTCATTAAGCCGGGCATCAAGTTGCTGTCTTGCTGCCTCAGATCGATCGGCTCTCCGAAGCTCGAGATCCCGCTGCTCCGTGAGCTCTGAGATCTGCAGGCGCAGCTGATCGACCAGCCGCTCCAGTTCTGTAGCTTGCGTACTAGCAAGGCGTTCGCCGGCGATAGCGGCGGCCCGCTCTGAGCGCATTTGACTCAGTTCATCAGCCACAACTCGTGACCTGGCATCCAGTGCATCACGTTGGGTAGCCAGTGACAGCTCAGTCTCTGCGAACTCTCGAAGAGTCGCCTCCCTAGCGTGCTTCAGCGCCAGCTCCCACCATTGCCCAGCCAGTTCCGCCAATACAGCTGGTGCGTCATCAAAGTCCGAACGCCGTGGCTGCAGGCGCGTGCCGAGCCGGTTCCACCACGTCTCCAGCCAGCGAGTGACGGTGTTCGGAGAGCCGGTCCCCAAGTGAGCCCGGATTCGCTCAACGGTTGGGCGCTCGCCCTTGGCTACCAGCTCGTCGGCGGCGGTGTGAACGTCAGATTCGGTGATGCCGCGGGCCATGCGAAGTCTCCTGTACCGGCGCCCTGCTCTACTGGTAACGTACTCGCGATAAGTGATGATTATCGCGGGTAAAGGCCCCAAAACGTAGTGTACATTACACACTATGAAAGATAATTTCACTAGTAGTGCCCTCGCTCCGACTGTCCAGCACCTGGTGCTACCCGAACAGCTGGCCCAGCAGGCCGCGGACGCGGTGCGCGAACTGCTGGCCGAAGCGGCCGCCGCCAACACCACCCGCAGCTACGCCAGCGCGCTGCGCTACTGGGCTGGATGGCATGCCGCGCGTTACGGCATCGAGCTGGTTTTGCCGGTGCCCGAGGCGATCGTGCTGCAGTTCGTGGTCGACCATGTCACGCGCCGTAGCGCTGAGGGCGAGCTGGCGTGGGAGCTGCCGCCGGCGATCGACCAGGCGCTGGTCGTGGCCGGCCTGAAAGCCAAGCCGGGCCCGTGGACGCTGAGCACCGTCCGCCACCGAGTCGCCGTGCTGTCAACCGCGCACCGACTCAAGCAGCTGGCCAACCCGTGCGAGCAGCCGGCGATCCGCACCGTGCTCAGCCGGGCCGCGCGGGCGGCGGTCAAGCGCGGCGAACGGCCGCGCAAGAAGACCGCGATCACCCTGGCCGAACTGGAAGCCATGCTGGCCACCTGTGACGACAGCCTAGAAGGCCTGCGCGACCGCGCCCTACTCTGCTTCGGGTTTGCCAGCGGCGGGCGCCGGCGCAGCGAGATTGCCGCCGCCGACCTGCGCGACCTGCGCCGCATTGGTGACAAGGGCTACATCTACCGACTCGAGTACAGCAAGACCCAGCAGGCCGGCGTTACCGCGTCCTCGACCCCGGATAAGCCGGTGCTCGATCGGGCCGCCCTCGCCCTCCAGGACTGGCTGGCGGCCTCCGGGCTCACCCCGGGGGCGATCTTCCGTCGTCTGTGGAAACAGCGGGTCGGCCCTGCCCTATCCCCGGCCGCGGTCGGCGAGATCGTACAGCGGCGCGCCCACCTGGCGGGGCTGGAGGGGGATTTTGGTGGACATAGTCTCAGGTCAGGGTTTGTGACCGAGGCCAGCCGCCAAGGGGTAGCGCTTCCAGCAATTATGCAGCTAACCGAGCACCGATCGGTGTCCAGTGTCGTGGGGTATTTTCAGGCCGGCGGAGCCACAGCTAACCCCGCTGCACGACTGCTTGAAGACTGAAGGGACTGCGGCTAGTCGATGAAGCGAGTTCGGCCTGTTGGTCGATTGGACCGGGCAGCTTGGCCGGTGCGCCCAAGGGCCGGAGTCCAGCACCAGGACGCTTTGGACCGGCCAGACTTCCGTAGACATTCATGAGCCGCTTTGCGCGTAGCGCCGTTCAAACTCTACAGGGGCTAGGTTGCC
>NZ_QAIJ01000299.1:0-28331 GCF_003060985.1 Stenotrophomonas sp. HMWF023 | reverse complement strand
GCTGGATGGTGCGGTGCACGTGGCGGCTGGCCTCCGGGTGGAAGCTGATGTAGGTGGCGCCGGCCTCGGCGAAGTCCGGGATGATGCGGTCCACCGGCTCGACCATCAGGTGCACGTCGATCGGCGCGGTGACGCCGTGCTTGCGCAGCGCCTGGCAGACCATCGGGCCGATGGTCAGGTTGGGCACGTAGTGGTTGTCCATCACATCGAAATGGACCCAATCGGCGCCAGCGGCCAGGACGTTGTCGACTTCTTCGCCCAGGCGGGCGAAGTTGGCCGAGAGGATGGAAGGAGCGATGAGGCAGTTGGACATGGCCGGGGCCTTCGGAACGGGGAAAGGGGTCTCCCGCCCGCAGGCGGGACTGTGGGGTCAGCGCTTGCGCAGGGTCTTGATGCGGTCGTAGGCGGCGTTGATGCGCCGCGACTTCTGCTCGGCCTGCTGCTGCAGCTCGGGGGCGGCGCCGCCCAGCTTGTCGGGGTGGTACTGGGAGATCAGCTTGCGGTAGGCGCGCTCGACCTCGGCGTCGGTGGCCTCGGAGGTCAGCCCCAGCTCCCGGTACGGGTTCTCCTTGTTCAGGCGGAACCAGTCGCTGTCAAAGGCATGCCCCAGCAACAGGCCGACCACCGCGCCGAACAGCGGATTGGGCCGGAACAGCAGGGCCCCGGCGATGAATCCGAGCAGTTTTCCGTACCAGCGCATGGCGCTCCGGGGTCGGCCGACGAAATGGACGCTCATTTTACGTCACAGCGGGCCCGGACCGCTTTACACTAGGCCGCCCGCTGGTCAGCGGGCCCGCCGGGTCCGTTGGGCAGCCGTATCGACGAAGCCCCAGGAGTGCCCGTGCCAACCACGCTGTTGCAATCCGATCTCCCCGGCCTGCCCTTGCGCCACCGCGGCAAGGTGCGTGATGTGTTCGATATCCCGCGCGAGCGGCTGCCGGCCGGTACCCCGCCGGGGGACTACCTTTTGATGGTCGCCACCGATCGCCTGTCGGCGTTCGACGTGGTCCTGCCCGACCCGATCCCGGGCAAGGGCGAGATGCTCTGCCAGGTGTCCAACTTCTGGTTCGCCAAGACCGCGCACCTGATGCCCAACCACCTGACCGGCATCGACGTGGCCAGCGTGTTGCCCGAAGGCGTGGACGCGGCCCTGTATGCCAAGCGCGCGGTGGTCACCCGCAAGCTGAAGCCGGTACCGGTGGAGGCGATCGCCCGTGGTTACCTGATCGGCAGCGGCTGGAAGGACTACCAGCGCACCGGCAAGGTCAGCGGCATCGACCTGCCCGACGGCCTGCGCCAGGCCGAGCAGCTGCCCGAGCCGATCTTCACTCCCTCGACCAAGGCCGCCGTGGGCGACCATGACGAGAACATCGACTTCGACGCGATGGTGAAGACGGTCGGTGCGGAGATGGCCGAGCGCGTGCGCGACGCCACACTGCGCATCTACAAGTTCGCGGCCGATTACGCACGCGAGCGCGGCATCATCCTGGCCGACACCAAGTTCGAGTTCGGTACCGACGCCGATGGCCGCCTGTACATCATGGACGAGATGCTGACGCCGGATTCCTCGCGCTACTGGCCGGCCGACGAGTACGAGGTGGGCACCAGCCCGCCGAGCTACGACAAGCAGTTCGTGCGTGACTACCTGGAGACGCTGGACTGGGGCAAGACCGCCCCGGGCCCGACCATCACGGCCGAAATCATCGAGCGCACCCGCGCCAAGTACGCCGAGGCGCTGCAGCGCCTGGCCGGAATCAGCGTCGACTGATTCCCCTGCGCCCCCGGCCGGTCTGGCCGGGGGCGGTTTCCTGCGCCCCCCGGCAGCCAGGCATGGCCTGGCTCTACTGTCGGTTGCCCCGGGTAGTGCCGGCCGCTGGCCGACAACCTCGGCGGACCTGCAGCCAGGCATGGCCTGGCTCTACTGTCGGCCCCGGCCGGGGTATGCTGGCCGCATGCAGACCACCACCCAGCTTGCGCGTCCGATCGACCGCTATTTCGCCAGCTACTCCGACGACCACCGCAATGTGGTCAACCAGCGCATCCACGTGGTGGCGGTGCCGGCGATCCTGTGGTCGGTGGTGGCCCTGCTGTGGTGCGTTCCGCCGCTGATCACCTGGTTCCAGTACGGCATCTGGTCGGCGTTCGCGATGTTCAGCGCCTGGTGTTTCTACAACAAACTGTCGCGCCCGCTGGGCATCGGCATGCTCATCCAGTTCTTCGTGTTCGGCTGCCTGTGCCGGCTGCTGGAAGCGGAAATCGGCCTGCACAATCTGCTCTGGCTGGCCATCGGCGTCTTCGTCGTCGCCTGGATCGCGCAGTTCATCGGCCACAAGTTCGAAGGCCGCAAGCCCAGCTTCCTGACCGACCTGACCTACCTGCTGATTGGCCCGGCCTGGGTGATGGCCAAGGCCTATCGCAAGCTCGACTGGCGCTACTGACCAGCGTCGTCGCATCGACGCCTCCGTTTCCTGAACGGGCAGATGCCATCACCCACACTGCACGGCGCGCCTGCCAGCCTGCCGCAGTGACCTCCTCTCCCAGCCCCGCCCGACGGCGGCGGTCCCTGTGCGACAGGGGCTGCGGTCTCCCTGCGTGGGCGTAGGGTGGACCCGTCAGCCAGGTCCTGACGGGTCATCCACGCGGCATGCTGCATCGCAGAAAAAATGAATCAGCGCACGTTACATGCAATTGATCGCTGTTCAATGGGTTTCGGCGACATTTGGCAGCCTGTTATGCTCCCTGACCTGCTCGTGAATCATGGATTCCCTGCATGCTCCCCAGCCTGCCCCTGCTGCTGGCCCTGCCGTTCCTCATGGCAGTGGCTGTCGCAGCCTTCCCCCGTAGTTCGCGCTCGACTGCTGCCTGGCTGGCGGCGCTGGCGCCGTTGGGCGGGCTGGCGATCCTCGCCTGGCTGACCCCATCGGTGCTCGATGGCCAGGTGGTGCGGACGATGGTGCCGTGGCTGCCGCAGATCGGCCTGGACTTCACCCTGCGCCTGGATGGGCTGGCCTGGATGTTCGCCGGGCTGGTGCTGGGCATCGGCGCACTGGTGGTGCTGTATGCGCGCTACTACCTGAGCCCGCAGGACAGCGCGCACCGCTTCTATACCTACCTGTTGCTGTTCATGGGCGCCATGCTGGGCATGGTGCTGTCGGGCAACCTGTTGCTGCTGATGATCTTCTGGGAAATGACCAGCATCAGCTCGTTCCTGCTGATCGGTTTCTGGTCGCATCGCCAGGACGCCCGCGAGGGCGCGCGGATGGCGCTGGTGATCACCGGCGGCGGGGGCCTGGCCCTGCTGGCCGGCGTGCTGCTGATCGGCCGCATCGTCGGCAGCTTCGACCTGGACGTGGTGCTGGCCGCCGGCGAGCAGATCCGCGCCAGCGCGCTGTACCCCTACGCGTTGTTCCTGGTACTGGCGGGCATCTTCACCAAGAGCGCGCAGTTCCCTTTCCACTTCTGGTTGCCGCACGCGATGGCCGCGCCCACGCCGGTGTCGGCCTACCTGCACTCGGCCACCATGGTGAAGGCCGGCGTATTCCTGCTGGCGCGCCTGCATCCGGCGTTGGCTGGCAGCGATCTGTTCTTCTACACGGTCAGCGGCATCGGTGCGATCACCCTGCTGATCGGTGCCTGGAACGCGATCTTCCAGCATGACCTGAAGGGCCTGCTGGCCTATTCGACGATCTCGCACCTGGGCCTGATCACCCTGCTGTTCGGCCTGTCCACGCCGATGGCGGTGGTCGCCGGCGTGTTCCACATCCTCAACCACGCGACCTTCAAGGCGTCGCTGTTCATGGCCGCCGGCATCATCGACCACGAGACCGGCACCCGTGACATGCGCAAGCTCGGTGGCCTGCGCAGGCTGATGCCGTTCACCAGCGCGCTGGCGATCATCGCCTCGCTGGCGATGGCCGGCATCCCGCTGCTCAACGGCTTCCTGTCCAAGGAAATGCTGTTCGCCGAAGCGCTCTCGGCCGGCGGCACCGACACCATGCGCACGGCGGTGTCGATCGCTGCGCTGCTGGCCGGTGTGTTCGGCGTGGCCTACAGCCTGCGCTTCGTGCACGACACCTTCTTCGGCAAGGGCCCGCATGGCCTCGACCGCGTGCCGCACGAGCCGCCGCGCTGGATGAAGGTGCCGGTGGAGATCCTGGTGGTGATCTGCGTGGCGGTGGGTATCGCCCCGGCACTGACGGTGGCGCCGGTACTGCACGCGGCAGCCGCCTCGATCCTCGGCAGCGCGATGCCCGAATACAACCTGTCGATCTGGCACGGCTTCAACCTGCCGCTGGCAATGAGCGCCGCGGGCGTGGTCGGTGGCGTGGCCCTCTACTTCGGCCTGCGCAGGCTGATCGACCTGCACGCGGTGACCAACACCACGCCTGGGCGCAACGTCTTCCACCACCAGCTGGACCTGCTGTCGGCCGGTGCGCAGCGGTTGACTGCCGGCATCGCCAACGGCAGCCTGCAGCGCATGCTGCTGGGCTTGGTACTGGTGGCGATCGTGGTCGCCGCCGCGCCCTACATCGCCAACCCGGCCTCGCCGGACTGGACCAAGCCGCAGCCGATACCGCTGCTGGGCTGGGCACTGTGGCTGGTGATGATGTCCTGCGCGGTAGCGACGCTGCGCATGTACAAGCAGCGCCTGCTGGCCGTGCTGCTGGTCGGCGGCGTCGGCCTGATGGTGGCGCTGACCTTCGTGTTCCTGTCCGCACCGGACCTGGCGCTGACCCAGCTGCTGGTGGAGATGGTCACCCTGGTGCTGATGCTGCTGGGCATGAACTATCTGCCCGCACAGTCGGGCCCGGAGCGGCCGCGCTGGCGCAAGCGCCGTGATGCGCTGATCGCGATCGTGGCCGGTGCCGGCCTCGGCGCACTGGCCTACAGCGCGATGACGCTGCCGCCGAACACCATGGCCGGCGAACTGCTCGCCCGCGCGCTGCCCGAGGCGTACGGCCAGAACGTGGTCAACGTGATCCTGGTCGACTTCCGCGGCTTCGATACCTTCGGCGAGATCACCGTGTTCGGCATCGCCGCACTGGTCGTGCATGCGCTGCTGCGGCGTACGCGGATGGCGCCGGAGCAGATCATGCCTGGCCCGCCGATCAAGCTGCCGGTGCCGGCCGATCTGGCCCAGATCATGTTCCCGCTGACCCTGACGGTGTCGATCTTCCTGTTCCTGCGCGGCCACAACGCGCCGGGTGGCGGCTTCATCGCCGGCCTGGTGCTGGCCGTGCCGCTGCTGATCCAGTACGTGATCCAGGGCACCGCGTCGGTGGAATCGCGCTTCGGCTTCGACTACATCCGCTGCATCGGCACCGGCCTGCTGATCGCCATCCTCAGCGGTGGCGCCTCGATGCTGTTCGGCGTGCCGTTCCTGACCAGTGGTCACCTGGACCTGCACCTGCCGTTGATCGGCGATGTACCGCTGGCCAGCGCGATTGGTTTTGATATCGGCGTGTACCTGGTGGTGTTCGGTGGCGCGATGCTGATGCTGTCGATGATGGCCACCGTCAAACCCTCGCGGACGCGCACCGCGCGCAAGGGCGAGATCGACCTGCAACGCCGCTCGGCACGAACGGGGGAGATGCACTGATGGAACTGGCCCTGGCCTCTGCGATCGGCGTGCTGACCGCCATCGGCATCTACCTGCTGCTGCGTGCGCGCAGCTTCGATGTGATCCTTGGCATGACCTTCCTGTCCTACGCCACCAACCTGCTGATCTTCGCCGGTGGCCGTGTGGTGCAGGGCAAGGCGCCGGTGCTGCAGGAAGGCGTGGAGAGCCACCTCGGCAACTACACCGATCCGCTGCCGCAGGCGCTGGTATTGACCGCGATCGTGATCGCGTTTGCGATGACTGCCATCAGCATCGTGCTGGCCATGCGCAGCCGCAGCGACAACCACAGTGATCATGTGGACGCGCACGAGCCGGACGACGATGCACCGCCGCGCCGGGGCGAGGACCGCGCATGAATCATCTGGTGATCCTGCCGATCCTGGTACCGCTGCTCGGCGCTGCGCTGTCGCTGTTCGTCGAACACCGCCGCTATGGGCCGAAGGTACAGCGTGCCGTGGCGTGGACATCGCTGGGCGCGCTGGCGGTGGTGGTCGGCCTGTTGTTCGCCGACACCGCAGGTAGCGATATCCGCGTCTACCTGCTGGGCGACTGGCCGTCGCGGCTGGGCATCGCGCTGGTCGCCGACCAGCTGTCCGCCTGGATGCTGCTGACCACCCTGCTGCTGGCCATTCCCTGCCTGCTGCATGCGTGTTCAGGGTGGGACCGGCGCGCACCGCACTTCCATGCGCTGTTCCAGTTCCAGCTGGTGGGCCTCAATGGCGCCTTCCTGACCGGCGACATCTTCAACCTGTTCGTGTTCTTCGAGGTGATGCTGATCGCCTCCTACGGCCTGCTGCTCAGTGGCGGCCGTGGCCTGCGCATGCGCATCGGCCTGCACTACGTGGTGTTCAACGTCACCGCCTCGACCCTGTTCCTGATCGCGCTGGGCCTGCTGTACGCCTCGCTGGGGTCGTTGAACATGGCCGAGCTGTCGCAGCGCATTGCCGAAGTGCCGCCGGCGCAGCTGGCCCTGGTGAAGGCGACGATGGGCCTGTTGCTGCTGGTGTTCTGCGCCAAGGCCGCACTGATGCCGCTGTACCTGTGGCTGCCCGAATCGTATGCACGTGCACCGGCGGCGGTGGCGGCGCTGTTCGCGATCATGACCAAGGTGGGCCTGTATGCCGTGCTGCGCATCCAGATGCTGTGGTTCGGCGAGGATGCGGGGGCGATGGCCGGCTACGGCCGCGACTGGCTGCTGTGGGCCGGCGTAGCGACGCTGGTGCTGGGCGGCCTGGGCGCGTTGGCTGCAGCGCGTCTGCGCGTGTTGATTTCGTATCTGGTGATCGTCTCGGCAGCGACGCTGTTCATCGCGTTCTCTGTCGGCACGCCGAAGGTGCTGTCGGCCGGCCTGTATTACCTGCCGCACAGCAGCTTCGTCGCCGCCGCACTGTTCCTGGTCGCCGACCTGATCCGACGCCGCCGTGGCGGCGCCAGCGACCGCAAGGAAGTGATCGCGCCGATGCCCGGCAAAGAGACACCCGCCGTGCTGTTCCTGATTGCGGCGGTGTCGGTGGCCGGTCTGCCGCCACTGTCCGGCTTCCTGGCCAAGGCCGCGCTTTTGGCCGGCATGCCCGCGCAGTACACCGGCGCGGTGTGGACGGCGGTGCTGGTCAGCAGCCTGCTGGTCATCATGGGCCTGACCCGCGGCGGCATCCGCCTGTTCTGGCGCGTGCCGCTGCCTGATCCCGATGCACCGCCACCGCGCAAGGCGCCACTGCGCCGCGTAGAGCTGTTTGCCGCCTGCATCCTGCTGACCTACGGCATCGGCATGACACTGTTCGCTGCCCCGCTGATGCAGCACACCGACGCCATCGCCACCCAGCTGCTGCAGCCGGGCGATTACGTGCAGCAGTTGCGCGCGACCACGCCGGAGATCCGCCAGCCATGACCGCCAAGCGTTCCCCGATCCGCCGCCTGCTGCCCTCGCCCGCGCTGAGCGTGATGGTGGTGGTGTTCTGGCTGCTGATGTCCGACAGCTTCACGCTCGGCCAGTTCCTGCTGGGCCTGCTGCTGGGCGTGGTGATTCCACTGTTCGCTGCGCGCCTGGACCGCGAGTTCGCGCGCATCGGCACCCTGCGGCCGCTGCCGAAGCTGTTGTTCGTGACCCTGTGGGACATCCTGATGTCCAACATCCGCGTGGCCATCCAGGTGCTGGGCCCGGAAAAGAACATCCACCCCGGTTTCATCTGGCTGCCGCTGGACATCGCCAACATCCACGGCATCGCCGCGCTGACCAGCATGATCACCCTGACCCCCGGCACGGTCTCGGCCGCGCTCAGCGACGACCGGAAGTTCCTGCTGGTGCACGTGCTGCACCTGGACGACCCGCAGGACCTGATCGACACGATCAAGCGCCGTTATGAAGCCCCGTTGATGGAGATCTTCCCATGACTGGATTCCAGATCATCCAGACCACCCTGGTGGTATGCATGCACGTGGTCGGCCTGGCCATGCTGCTCGCCACCTGGCGCCTGCTGCGCGGGCCGACCGTGCCCGACCGCATCCTGGCACTGGATACGCTGTCGGTGACCGCCATCGCCGAGCTGATGCTGTTCGGCATGTACCTCAATTCAGCGATCTACTTCGAGGCGGCACTGATCATCGCCATGCTCGGCTTCGGCAGCACCGTTGTGCTGAGCAAGTTCGTGCTGCGCCGGGACATCGTCGAATGATCACCTTCATCCAGATCGCGCTGTCGATCCTGCTGCTGTTTGGCTGCTTCTTCATCCTGGTCGGCGCACTGGGCCTGGTGAAGCTGTCCACCTTCTTCAAGCGCCTGCACGCACCGACCAAGGCCAGCACGCTGGGCGTGGGCTGCGTGCTGGTGTGTTCGGTGTGTTACCACATCTTCCTGGGCCAGGACCCGCAGCCGCGCGAGCTGCTGATCACCGTGTTCCTGTTCATCACCGCGCCGATCAGCGCGCACCTGATGGCCAAGGCGGCGCTGTCGCTGCTGATGGAAACGCGCCCCACTCTGCCGGGCAACGAGCGTGCGGAAGAAGAACAGCTGCCGCCGCCGGAACCCGAGCGGGAAGAGGAAACCACCACGCGTTGACGGTGGGTGCCGACCGTTGGTCGGCACTACCCCGGATAAGCGCCAGTAGAGCCAGGCCATGCCTGGCTGCGGGTTCGCCGAGGTTGCCCGCCAGCGGCCGGCACTACCGGGTCCACGCGCGGGGCCGATCCATCGCAGCGGTCAGACCGGTGTGACCAGCGCGATCTCCAGCCCCAACCAGGCCACGAACGCCCCCAGCAGTACTGCACCTTCGATGCGGCTGATGCGCAGGTCGCCGCGCAACATCGGGTACAGCACCAGGGCGAACGCCAACAGCGCCGGCAGTTCCAGGCGTACGAACGAGGCCGGCAACGCCAGTGGCTGCAGCAGCCCCATCGCACCGATCACCAGCATCAGGTTGACCACGCTGGAACCGAGCACGTGGCCCAGCACCATGTCGCCGTGACCACGGCGCGCCGCCGCGACGGCGGCTGCCACCTCCGGCAACGCGGTGCCGATCGCCACCGGCAGCAGACCGACCAGCAGCGGTGTCCAGCCCAGCGCAGCACCAAAATCAGCAGCAGCACCGACCACCAGGCGCGCGCCCCAGTACAACGCCAATGCGGCAATCAGCACGCGCAGCACATTCAAGGGCAAGCTGGTGCGGCTCAGTGCCGACTCGGCGATGATCGCCTGTACCTCGGCGCTCTCATGGCGCCCGCGTCGCAGCACCAGGAACTGCACCACCACGAACCCGGCCACCAGCACGCCGGCCTCCCAGCGCACCAGGCGGCCATCGAGCCCGAACACCATCAGCAGCAGGCCCGCGGCCAGCAACGCCCACCACAGCACCGTCTGCAGGCGGGCACGCAACAACAGCGGCGCGGCAATGGCAGCCATTGCCAGGGTCAGGCCAAGGTTGACCACGCTGCTGCCGACGGCGTTGCCCAAGGCCAGCTCCGGCTGGCCCATCACGAGTGCGCGGGCGTTGACCGCCAGCTCCGGCAGCGAAGTAGTGATGCCCAGCAACAACAAGCCGGCGGTGAATGCGCTGGCACCGAAGCGCTGCGCCAGGCCGGAAACGGCTTTGACGATGGAGTCCCCACCCAAGGCCAGCAACAGCAGGCCGAGCAGGAACCATGCAATGGCAATGGCGATCATCGAGCACTCCCCAGCGGTCGTGGCGCGATTCTACGCTCGGCCCACCCGTTGCGGGTGAGCCGAGAATGGTGGATCAGCCGCAGCCTTCGGCGTAGTCCACCTGCGGGGTCCTGCCGACCCGCCAGGCGCCGACCTTGCCGTCAGCGCCGAGGGCGAAATCGATGATCGCCGCGCCCTCCTGCGCCGGGCGCACGCGCAGGTGCTGGGCCTTGTCGTCGTACTTGTCCGGGCCGACGTCGGCGCGCTCGGGATAGAGCACCTGCAGCTCGCCCAGGGTCATGCCGACCCGACCGCCACCGGGGGCGACAATGGACGGGCTGCGTACGTCGTAGCGGACCAGCTTGCGCGCCTCGAACATCAGCCGCGGGTCTTCGGCGTCCTGCGGGCGCAGGAAGTAGCAGCCTTCATTGGCATCGTCGGCAGGCAGCGGCTTGCCAGCGGCATCAGTACCCAGGCCCTGCAAGGGGGTGCCGAAGCCACTGCGGACCTCGGCGATGCCGGCGCCCAGCGTGGCGCCGCCGAAACCATCCAGGCGTGCCGGGCTGTCGCGGCGCGGGTCCACCGGCGATGCGGTGGCCAGATCGGCGTCGGCGGGAACGGAGGCGTCTTTCGCCGGTGCGGTTGCGGCGGCAGACGCGTCCGGCGAGGCGGTTTCGGGACTACGGTTGCAGGCGGCCAGCGACAACAGCAGCAGGCCGGCAATCGGGAGGTGCTTCATCGGTGCGGATCCTTGGCACAGGGTGGATGCACGCTACCCCAGCGCGCGTGCAGGCGCTGCATTGTCATCGCGGTTTCATCGCCCTCATTCAGGCTGGGCAAGCACCGACTTGGCTGTCCACCCCATGCAACCGCGCAAGACCGACCTCGCCCGAACCGCGCTGCAGGCCCACCGCGCGCCGCTGGACATGCGCCAGCGACGGCTGCTGATCCTGTGCGATGGCCAGCGCAGCATCGCCGAGCTGACCGCACTGCTGGGGCAGGACGCGGCAGTGATGGTGATCCAGCTGATCCAGGCCGGCTATCTGGTGACCGCTGCGGAAGCCGCCGTTTCCATGCAACCTGCGCCGAGTGTGGCTGCTGTCCCGCTGACGTCGCCAGTCGCCGCAGCATCCGCCGCGCCAGTCGAGCGACGCCGCTCGCTGGTCGCCGCGCGCATCTATGTGCTGGGAATCCTGGAGATGCAGCGGCATCCCAACGCAGCGGCGCTGTTCCGCGACCTGCAGCAGGCGCGCGCCGAAGGCGAGGTCCTGCGGGTGATGCAATCAGCGCTGCAGGTGCTGCCGGCACTGACCTCGGAAGGCTACTGCCAACGCGTGCGGCAGCGGCTCATGGAGGCTTTGCCGGTGGAGCATTGCAGCGCGTTCGCCGAGGTGGCCTGATCCAGCGAACAGCATCCACGCATGGCGTGGATCTACTGCATCACGAACCCCGATGGATCCACGCCGCGCGATATCGCGCTTGCCAGTAGATCCACGCCATGCGTGGATGCGGACGATCAACGGAAATTGTTGCGCAGGCCGTTCCAACACTGCTGGTACTCGCCCTGCCGGTGGCCCGCGGCCAGCGCCTGCGCGGTCGGGCGGATCACGCCACGGGTCTCAAACATGAAGGCCATGGTGTCCTTGATCACGTCCGGCTTGGACAGATCGGCACTGGAGGCCTTGTCGAAGGTCGGCGCATCCGGACCATGACCGCTCATGCAGTTGTGCAACGACGCACCGCCCGGCACGAAGCCTTCGGCCTTGGCGTCGTAGGCACCGTGCACCAGGCCCATGAACTCGCTGGCGATGTTGCGGTGGAACCACGGCGGGCGGAACGTGTTCTGCGCCACCAACCAGCGCGGCGGGAAAATCGCAAAGTCCATGTTGCTGGTGCCCGGGGTATCGCTGGGTGAGTGCAGTACCAGGAAGATCGACGGATCCGGGTGGTCGTGGCTGATCGAGCCGATGGTGTTGAAGCGGCGCAGGTCGTAGCGGTACGGCGCGTAGTTGCCGTGCCAGGCCACCACGTCCAGCGGCGAATGATCGATCGGAGCACGCCACAGGCGGCCTTCGAACTTGGCGATCAGTTCGAAATCACCGTCGATGTCTTCGAACGCGGCATGCGGGGTCTCGAAGTCGCGCGGATTGGCCAGGCCGTTGGAGCCGATCGGGCCCAGGTCGGGCAGCTTCAGCAGCGCGCCGTAGTTCTCGCAGATGTAGCCACGACTCGGGCCGTCAGGCAGTTCGACACGGAAGCGCACGCCGCGCGGAATCACCGCGATCTGCTGCGGTTCGATCTCGATCACGCCCAGCTCGGTCAGCAGGCGCAGGCTGCCCAGCTGCGGCACGATCAGCAGTTCGCCGTCGGCGTCGTAGAAGTAGCGGCCGACCATGTCACGGTTGGCCACGTACAGATGGATACCGACGCCGGCATGCGCGTCGGGCGAACCGTTGCCGCCCATCGTGTACAGGCCTTCGACGAAATCGGTCGGCAACTCCGGCAGCGGCAGCGGACTCCATCGCAGCTGGTTCGGCGAAGCGGGCTGCGCGCCGAAATCGCACTGCAGCTGCGATTGCGCGAACGGAGTGAACTCGCCGTGGGTCACCGCCGGGCGGATCCGGTACAGCCAACTGCGGCGGTTGCTGCCACGCGGTGCGGTGAACGCGGTGCCGGTCAGCTGCTCGGCGTACAGGCCATGGGCCACCTTCTGCGGCGAGTTCTGACCAACCGGCAGTGCACCGGGCACGGCCTCGCTGGCGAATTCGTTGCCGAAACCGGACTGGTAGCCGCGGGCGGTGATGGAGGGGGACATGGGGGGTTCCTGGAAGCCTTGGGGAAGCCGCCGGGCATGGCCCGGCGCTACCGGTGGGAGGGTGCCGTTGTGGAAACGTTACAGCACGCCGCGACGGATCTGGTCGCGCTCGATGCTCTCGAACAGCGCGGTGAAGTTGCCTTCGCCGAAGCCTTCGTTGCCCTTGCGCTGGATGATCTCGAAGAAGATCGGGCCGATGCAGTTCTGGGTGAAGATCTGCAGCAGCTTGCGCTGATGGGTTTCCGGGTCGGCGTCGATCAGGATCTTGTTCTTCGCCAGGCGGGCGACGTCCTCACCGTGGTTCGGCACGCGCTGGTCGATCACGTCGAAGTAGGTCTCCGGCGTGTCGAGGAAATCCACGCCCTGCGCGCGCATCGCTTCGACGGTGTCGTAGATGTTCTCGGTGAAGCAGGCGATGTGCTGGATGCCTTCGCCCTTGTACGCGTCCAGATACTCGTTGATCTGGCTCTTCGGGTCGGACGACTCGTTCAGCGGAATGCGCACGATGCCGTCCGGCGCGGTCATCGCCTTGGACACCAGGCCGGTCTTCAGGCCCTTGATGTCGAAGTAGCGGATCTCGCGGAAGTTGAACAGGCGCTCGTAGTAGTCCGACCACTGCTGCATGTTGCCGAAGTACAGGTTGTGGGTCAGGTGGTCGATGAAGGTCAGGCCGAAGCCCTTCGGGCGCAGCTCGGCGCCGGCGATCAGCTCGTAGTCGCCATCGAAGATGCTGCCGGCATCGCCGTAGCGATCCACCAGGTACAGCATGCAGTCGCCGATGCCCTTGATGATCGGAGCGTTGACCGCCTTGCTCTCCGGTTTGAAGGCGATGGCTTCAGCGCCATTGCCCAGCGCGGTCTGGTAGACCTCCGCACCGGGCTTCTTGAAGCGGATGGCGAAGCCACAGGCGCACGGGCCGTGCTTTTCGGCGAAGTCGGCAGCGAACGAATCGGGGTCTTCATTGACCAGGAAGTTGACGTCGCCCTGGCGATAGACGGTAATCGGACGCTGCTTGTGCTTGAGCACCGCGCTGAAGCCCATCTTGCGGAAGTACTCGTGCAGCTCGGCACCACGGCCGGCCGGTGCGGCGAATTCGACGAACTCGAAGCCGTCGATGCCCATCGGGTTTTCGAAGGTGGTGACCTGCATGCCGGGGTTGGGATGCGAGGCGGACGGGACTGCGGTATTCATGGCGTGGCTCCGAATCGGTGCCGCATCGGCACAAACCAGGTGCGGGCGGGGTTGGACCCGGCGAGAATGCAGGGTACGGACCCAACACTTATAGTTACACTTGAAACCACCAGCAAGGTGCACCGCAACATGAGCCCCGCCGATCCCGCTTCCACCCGCCTGCGTGCCTCCCACGTCCTGCTCGACCTGGAACAGTTCCTGCCGTACCGGCTGAGCGTGCTGTCCAACCGGGTCAGCGGCAACATCGCCAAGCTGTACGGCGACCGTTATGGCCTGGCCATCCCGGAGTGGCGGGTGATCACCATCCTGGCGCTGTACCCCGGGTCGTCGGCCAGCGAGGTCTCCGACCGCACGGCGATGGACAAGGTGGCGGTCAGCCGCGCGGTGGCCCGCCTGCTTGAACGCGGTTTCATCAAGCGTGAGACGCATGGCGATGACCGCCGTCGTTCGGTGCTGGCGCTGTCGGCGGCGGGGTTCGAGGTGTACGAGACGATCGCACCGATGGTGATCGAGATCACCCGCAAGCTGATGTCGGTGCTGAGCGAGGAAGAGGAGCAGGTGCTGGAGAAACTGATCCTGCGCCTGGCCGGGGATGGTCTGGAGCGCATGGGCGAAGGGGTCTGACCCCTTCGGGGCGGCGCCCACCCCGCCGCTCTTCGTAGGTGTCGACCTTGGTCGACACATGGATCCACGCCAGGTGTGGATGATGTCGCGGGCTGCGCTGTGAGGGGTCAGGCGCAGGCCATTGATGACGTGCAACGCGCGGTGTTCATGGCCCGCCGACGAACGGTCTTTCGGCCGGATTCGACTCGACGTGTCGCGTTTACCACCTGATGTTTCGGCATCGGGCCGGTAGAGTCCTGATCGACAGAGCGGTTGTATCGAAATTCGCGCATCGAATGGCATTGCCTATTGGACTGCCGGTCCCATCGGCCCGAGGGTAGGCGCACAGCGGAGCACCGCTGCCGGGGTTGAAAGCCCGTCCATCAAACGCGTAACGACGCTGCACCAATGGTGCCCATCTCACGGTGGGCGCCATTCTGCAGCCGGGTCTGCCTTATGGCGGGCGGTGCGTGGGGCCTGGTGCCCACCGTTTTCGCGTTTGAGCGGTCTTTCAACCACGCATCGCCTGCCGCCTTTCCGGCGGCCTCTCCCCGGAGCTTCGCCATGACACGCCCCAATCACCCCACCGCCGACCCCATCGACCACGAAGCCGACCTGCAACGCATCGATGAGGCGTTGGCCACACTGGAAACCGTCACCCAGGCGTGGTTCGAACATCAGCGCCTGAAGGCCTGCCAGCCGGGCCTGCTGCTGTCGTTGAACCGGCTGCTCGACCTGACCAGTCTCGCCAAGGGCTATGCCAGCGCGCTGCGGGTGATTGCCGAACCCTGACCCTGCTGGAAGGCACCTCATGGATGACACACCGCCCCTCACCCTGCCGCATACCCACGACCTGCTGGCTGATATCCGGGAACTGATATCCACGGCCCGCGCCGGGATGGTCAGGACCGTCAATGCCGAACTGACGCTGCTGTACTGGCGCATAGGACGTCGCATCCATGTCGATCAGATGGGTGGACGTCGGGCACGCTATGGAGAGGTCCTGTTCAAGCGCATCGCCAGGACACTGTCTGCCGAGTTCGGCGGTTCGTTCGGTGAAAAGAGCCTGCGCAGGATGGTGCAGTTCTCCATCGCATTTGCCGACGAGCAGATTGTCGTATCGCTGCTACGACAATTGAGCTGGACCCATTTCATCGCGCTGATCCCGCTGTCTGATCCGCTCAAGCGCGACTTCTATGCGCAGATGGCCAGCACGGAAGGCTGGAGTGTCCGCATGTTGCGCCAGCGCATCGACTCGATGCTGTACGAACGTACGGCACTTTCCAGCCAGCCCGAGCAGACCATTGCCAATGAGCTGTCCGCGTTGCGCAGAAACCAGCAGCTCTCCCCGGGTCTGGTCCTGCGCGACCCGTACGTACTGGATTTTCTCGGGCTGAAGGAATGCTGGGACGAGCAGGAGCTGGAAGGCGCCAACCTGCGTGAAATGCAGGGACTCCTGCTTGAACTCGGCGCAGGCTTCAGCTTCGTCGCCCGCCAGAAACGCATCCAGATCGATGACGACGACTTCCATCTCGACCTGCTGTTCTACAACCGCCGCCTGCGCAGGCTGGTGGCCGTCGAACTGAAGATCGGTGACTTCAAGCCAGCGTACAAAGGCCAGATGGAGCTCTATCTGCGTTGGCTGGATCGTTATGAGCGGGAGGAAGGTGAAGAGGCACCGCTGGGCATCATCCTTTGCACAGGCAAGAAGGCAGGCCAGATCGAGTTGCTGGAGCTGGACCGCTCAGGCATCCATGTGGCGGAGTACCTGACATCCCTTCCCTCCCGGGAAATCCTCAAGCAACGGCTGCAGGCCGCCACGGAGCGCGCCCGGCAACGCATGGAGTTCACTGCTGCAGAGATCGACCGTTAGGGGGTCAACAGACCCGCGCCACGCGCAGATGGCCCACGCACTCAGCTCAGATGCTTGCGCCGTGCATGGATCCACGGCACCGCAAGCGCGCCGATGGCGCCGCCGGCAAAGCCCAGCGAGGCGGCAACGGTGGCCGCTTCAACGGCCCCGGGCAACGCCAGCGCGGCAGTGACCAGCAGCAGCGACGGCAGGCCGACGAAGGTGCCCAGGAAGAACGTCCAGCGCGGCGACCAGGTGTTGAGCTGCAGCAGGCTGACCGGCTGCCATGCCTCGGACGAGGCGTCTTCGGCGATCTTGGCGACCACTTTGCCCAGATCCACTTCCGGCAGCAGCTTGCCCGGACGCGCGGCGGCAATCGCTTCGGCCACGGTTTCAACGGGCGGGAAGCTGCCCGGCCACGCCACCGGTGCGGGCACGCCATACGCGGTCAGCAGAGGCACGCTCAGCCACGGCGCCACCAGCGGGCGCAGCCTGCGCCGGCCATGCACGCACCAGATCTGGGGCTGGCCGTGCGCGGTCACGCTGTACAGCGCCAGCTCGCTCGGTGGCGGGTAGCCCAGCATGGTCACCCGCGCCGCCAGGCTGTCCTGGTCCATCGCACGCAGGAAGCCGGGGCGGCTGCGTCCTTCCTGCATCCAGGCCAGGCCCAGCGCGCCGACCAGATAGGCCTCGGCGACATCCTTGCTGCCCGCGTTGGCGCGGTCGTCGCTGGCCAGGTACCAGGCCAGTGACTTCGGTTCGGGTACATCGGCCAGGCCCCAGCGGCTGTCATCGCCCAGCACATGGCGCGCCGGCAGGCGGGCCGGTGCGGTTTCACCACGCTCGCCGGGCTGCAGGAACGGCAGCACGCCCTGCACGAAACTGGACAGGTCGATCGCGCGCACGCCGTTGCCGTGCCATTCCGGCGGCAGCAGACCGGCCAGCTGTCCTTCGGCGGCCAGTCGATCCAGCCGCGCCTTCTGTTCCACCAGCTTCTGCACCGCGCCCTTCAGCACCACGTTGTCGGGCAGGGCGATCTGCGGCAACCGATGCCGCGGCGGCGCGATTTCAAGCGTTTCTGCGCCGATGCCGGCGTCGTCCAGCAGGGCTTCCTGTGGTGGCAGGGTCACGCCGTCACCTGCTCCGCCTTCGGCCAGTTCAGTGGCAGGTTCGTGCAGACGTTCGGCGTGGTCGCTGTGCATGGGCGTTCCGGTAGGTTGCATCGACGGGTCGTCGACTGAAGTCCTTGCCGGTAACGGCGTGCGCACGCTGAAGTTGAGATGTGGAGTCGGAGAGTGTGACGGCGCGCGCAGTAGATCCACGCCATGCGTGGATGGCCGGGCAGCGCAGAGGCTGCCGGGCAGGCCCGGTGCTACCGGTCAGGCGCCCACTGCTTGAGGAACGCCATCACGCGTGCGGTCTGCACGGTCTTGCCCTTGTGCATCGCTTCGCTGGGCTGTGGCGCCAGCAGCGTGCCGTCGGCATCGATCACCAGCAGGTGCGGGTGCTCGCCTTGCAGCGGCGGGAACTGGCCCAGGAAGGCCGCGTTCGGATTCTCGGCACTGTCGTTGACCTTGACCCACACGTAGTGGGCATCACGGAAGCGGCGCAGATCGCCATTGCCTTCCACGGCTTCATCCAGCGCATGGCAGGGCTCGCATGCGGCGTTGCCCACTTCCAGGATGATGCGCTTGTTGCCACGCTGGGCTTCGACCTTGGCGGTTTCCAGGTCGGCAACGGGATTGCGGGCCGGGTCGAACTGCGCGCCAAGCCCGGCGATGGCGGCGATATCGGCCGCCGCCGGGGTGTTGCCCGAGGCCACCGGTTCGCTGGGGTCAGCGACCGGTGGCTCGGTGGGGCGGGTATCGAGGGGCTGCGTGGGTTCGGGGGCAGCGGGAGGTTGAGGCTGCGAACAGGCGCCGATCAGCGCCGCACACACCACTGCCACCACTGCACCACCGAACGTTGTACGCATGCCCACTACCCTCTCATTACTTCACGCCGTGCATCAGCTTGTTGATCAGCGGCGCAACCAGGAACAGGATCACACCCGAACCGATCAAGGCCCAGAACCCGAAGGTATACCCCTTCAGGGCCGACTCGACCGTCATGCCACCTTCACCACTGACCGCACCGGCGAAGATGCCCGACAGGTTGTTGCCGATGCCGGTGGACAGGAACCAGCCACCCATGCCGAAGCCGACCAGGCGCACCGGGGCCAGCTTGGTCACCATGGACAGGCCGATCGGCGACAGGCACAGCTCACCGACCGACTGGATGACGTAGACCATGAACAGGGTCCAGAACGGGATCTTGCCGTCCACGACCATCTGCGACAGGGCGTACATCAGCAGTGCGAAGGCAGCGCCGTTGAACAGCAGGCCGAGGCCGAACTTGCGCGGAATGGACGGATTGGCGCGACCCAGGGCCACCCAGATCCAGGCGATGATCGGCGCCAGGGTGATGATGGCCACCGAGTTGACCGACTGGAACCACGCGGTCGGGAAGGTCCACTCACCCAGCTGGCGGTTGACGATGTTCTCGGCCAGGAAGGTGAAGGAGCTGCCGGCCTGTTCGAAGAACATCCAGAACATGACGTTGAAGGCGAAGATGATCAGCATGGCGATCACGCGGTCGCGCTGCACCTTGCCCTCGCGGATGCCTTCCACCAGCAGCAGCACCGCCAGCGCGGCAAACATCACGCCGAGGATCCAGGCCAGCGCGGTGGCACCGGTGGCGAGCAGGAAGTAGGCCACCGGAATGGCGAACAGCGAACCGACCAGCACCATGATGACGCGGCCGAAGCCTTCAGCGCCGGCCGGCGGTGCACCAATGCCCTTCAGGCCGGCACGACCGATGTAGAACCACACCAGCGAGACCAGCATGCCCACGCCGGAAGCGATGAACACGACCTTGTACGACGGCATTTCCGAGGTACCGAAGACCTTGCGGGCCAGGTACTCGGTCAGCACCGGAGCGATCATCGCGCCGATGTTGATACCCATGTAGAAGATGGTGAAGCCCGAATCGCGGCGCTCGTCCTTCAGGCCGTACAGCTTGCCGACCATGGTCGAGATGTTGGGCTTGAACAGACCGTTGCCGACGATGATCGTGGCCAGGCCGAGCTTGAAGATGTGCTCCTGCGGCAGCGAGATCATGAACAGGCCGATGGCCATGATGACCGCGCCGGTCAGGATCGAGCGCTGGTAGCCCAGTACCCGGTCGGCCACGTAGCCACCGAAGATCGCTGCGGCGTACACCAGCGCCAGGTAGGCGCCGTAGATGCGGCTGGCGTCGCCTTCACCGGCGGCGTTGCCGTTGTAGAACTGCGACACGATGTACAACACCAAGGCCCAGCGTATGCCGTAGAACGCAAAGCGCTCCCAGAACTCGGTCATGAACAGCATCCACAACGGGCGCGGGTGGCCCATCGTGGTGTTGAAGTCCGGCAGCGCCGGCTCTGGGGTGTTCGCAGTGGCGTTTACGCTCATGCGGAATTCCTGGTTCGGTGGATGGAGGCACGTCCGATGTGCGGTGAAGCAACGCGCGAGGATCACCGACTTCTGGCGTTCACGTCAAATACACGCCGTTTGAGGCAGGTCGCGGCCTGCTCGCTGAACTTGCATCTGAAACGATCCAGCCAGCCGCGGGCGGCCAAGCTGAATGGGGATCAGGCCAGATCCGGCGGGGGCGCGACCTGCAGCGTGGTACGCACCTGGAACAATTCAGGGAAGAAGGTCAGTTCCAGCGCCTTGGCCAGGAAGCCCACGCCGGATGAGCCGCCGGTGCCGCGCTTGAAGCCGATCACCCGCATCACCGTGCGCATGTGGCGGAATCGCCACAGCTGGAAGGCTGTTTCCAGGTCCACCAGGTCCTCGCACAGCGAATACTCGCGCCAGTAGCGGTCGGTGTCCTGGTAGATGCGTTCGAAGACCGGCTGCAGCGCGTCATCGGCCACATGCGGCTGGGTCCAGTCGTGCGCCCCGTACACCGCCGGCACGGCATGGCCGAAGCGGGCCAGGTACTTCAGGAACTCCTCGTACAGGCTCGGCGCCTCCAGCACGGTGCGCAGCTGCGCCTGCCCGGCCGTATCGTGCTCGAACACCTGCAGCATCTGCGCGTTCTTGTTGCCCAGCAGGAACTCGATGTAGCGGTACTGCAGCGACTGGAAACCGGAGGACGGGCCCAGCACGTCGCGGAAGCCCATGTACTCGGACGGGGTGAGCGTCTCCAGTACCGACCACTGTTCGGTCAGCTGGCGCAGCACCTGCTTGCTGCGCGCCAGCACCTTGCGGCACTGCCAGACCTCATCGCGCTGCAGGAAGGCGATCGCCGCACCCAGCTCGTGGCCCAGCAGCTTCAGCCACAGCTCGGAGGTCTGGTGCTGGATGATGAAGAGCATCTCGTCGTGATGCGGCGGACTGGACAACGGCTGCTGCGCACTGAGCAGCTGGTCCAGCCGCAGGTAGCCGCCGTAGGTCAGCCGCCCCTGCAGATCGGTGTGGATACCGGCTTCGAGATCGCGTTGGTTGTTGTCGACGGACATGGGCGGGACCAGATCGGGGGCGGCAAGGGTAGCGCGTTGCTGCCGCGCTGGCAGCCGCGATGGCCGTACCGGGGCGTGCGGCGCGGCTGTGGAACGGCCGTTGCGCGTGGAACCGTTTGCGCCGTTCTACTGGCGCTCAGCCCAGGGGCATTTGTGATGCTTTGCAGCAATGGCTGAATACGTTGAAGTTATTGGCATCAAGCGCACGGAAGGGGGTACAAAGGCCGGTAGGCCGTGCTGCGCCGCAGGAGAGCTTTTTCGTACGCATTCCTTAACATGGCGATTCATATCATTTGTAACTTCTCTGTCGAAGGTGCAGTACGCAATGACGGTTGCCGCTGAGTTCAAGATCGAATACCTGCAGTATCTGGACACGGACGGCACGCTCGTCCGCGATGATCTGCCCGAAGCCCTGCGCGACCCGCGCGCGTTGCTGCCGATGTTCAAGCAGATGCTGTTCGTGCGCGTGTTCGACGGCAAGTCGATCGCGCTGCAGCGCACCGGCAAGCTGGGCACCTACGCAGCCTGCCTCGGGCACGAAGCCGCGCATGTGGGCATCGGCGCCTCGATGCAGAAGGACGACGTGTTCGCACCGTCCTACCGCGAGTACGGCGCGATGTTCATGCGTGGCGTGCGCCCGCACGACGTGCTGATGTACTGGGGCGGCGACGAGCGCGGCAACGACTACGGCGGCAATGCGGCCAAGGACTTCCCGTTCTGCGTGCCGATTTCCACCCAGTGCCTGCACGCCGCAGGCGCTGCGCTGAAGTTCAAGCTCAACAAGGAACAGCAGATCGCGGTGGCCGTATGCGGCGACGGTGGCAGTTCCAAGACCGACTTCTACGCTGCACTGAATTCGGCCGGTGCCTACAAGCTGCCGCTGATCCTGTGCATCGTCAACAACGGCTGGGCCATCTCGGTCCCGCGTTCGGCCCAGACCGGTGCCGAGACGCTGGCACAGAAGGGCCTGGCCGGCGGCCTGCACTGCCTGCAGGTGGACGGCAACGATCTGATCGCGGTGATGGCCGCCATGCTGCAGGCGCGCGAACGTGCGCTGGCCGGCGACGGTGGCACCGTGCTGGAACTGATGACCTATCGCCTGTCCGACCACACCACCGCCGATGACGCGCGCCGCTACCGCGACGACGCCGAAGTGAAGGATGCCTGGCAGCGCGAGCCGATGCTGCGCCTGCGCAAGTACCTGACCAACGCCGGTGTCTGGAGCGAGGAAGAAGAAGCTGCCTGGACCGCCGAGTGCGGCAAGCGCGTGGACGAGGAAGTGAACCTGTACCTCAACACGCCGGTGCAGCCGGTCGAGGCGATGTTCGATTTCCTCTATGCCGACCCGCCGCAGGACCTGCTGGCCCAGCGCGCCCAGGCGATCGCCCTGGAGCAGCGCCATGGATGAGATCAAGAACGGCGCGTCCAGCGCGCACACCAACGCCGCCGACAGCGCTGCCGTCGCGCGCGGAGAACAGAACATGACCGACACCCCGATCACCCTCATCGAAGCCATCACCCAGGCACTGGCCTGGGAGCTGGAGCACGACAAATCGGTGCTGGTGCTGGGCGAAGACGTGGGCGTCAACGGCGGCGTGTTCCGCGCCACTGCCGGCCTGCAGCAGCGCTTCGGTGCTGACCGCATCCTCGACACCCCGCTGGATGAAACCACCATCGCCGGCCTCACCATCGGCCTGGCCGCGCAGGGCATGAAGCCGGTGGCCGAAGCCCAGTTCGACGGCTTCATGTACCCGATGGTCGACCACATCATCTGCCACGCCGCGCGCCTGCGTTACCGCACCCGTGGCCGCCTGCACTGCCCGATGGTGCTGCGCGTGCCGTGGGGTGGTGGCATCCGTGCGCCGGAACACCACAGCGAAGCCAACGAAGCGATCTTCACCAACGTGCCGGGCCTGCGCGTGGTGCTGCCGTCCTCGCCGCAACGCGCCTATGGCCTGCTGCTGGCCGCGATCCGCGAGCCGGATCCGGTGATCTACATGGAGCCCAAGCGCATCTATCGCCAGTACAAGGAAGTGGTCGTCAACGACGGCGAGGCCTTGCCGCTGGACGTGTGCTTCGTGCTGCGCGATGGCACCGACGTGACCCTGGTGACCTGGGGCGCGCAGGTGAAGGAAGCGCTGGAAGCAGCCGACAAGCTGGCCGGCGAAGGCATCAGTGCCGAAGTCATCGACGTGGCCACGCTGCGTCCGCTGGACTTCGCCACCATCGCCGAGTCGGTGGCCAAGACCGGCCGCTGCGTGATCGTGCAGGAGGCCCCGAAGACCGCGGGCTTCGGCGCGGAAATCGCCGCACGCCTGGCCGAGGAATCGCTGTACGACCTGCTGGCTCCGGTCGAGCGCGTTACCGGTTACGACACCCACATTCCGCTGTTCCGCCTGGAGATGAAGTATCTGCCGAGCGTGGAGCGGATCGTGGCGGCGGCCAAGCGCGCGGTGGCGGCAGGCTGACATGCGGGCCCGCCTTCTCGGGGCTTACCGCAGCCAGTATCCCAACCCGCTCCGGTTCCGCACCGGCCAGATCGTCGAAGTAGGTGTACGTGACGAGGAATGGCCGGCGTTTGCCTGGGTGCGCACCAGTGATGGGCGCGCCGGATGGGCACCGGTAGCGTGGTTGCAGCTGTTGGACGATGGTCGCGCAGAAGCCCTGCGCGACTATGACGCCCGCGAGCTGGATGTGGAGAACGGCGAGATGGTCAAGCTTCATCACGAACACGGCGGGTGGTGGTGGTCCGAGCGCGCCAATGGCGCGACGGGCTGGTTGCCTGCCCGCGAACTGGAACTGCTGGAAGAGAACTGCAAATGAGCCAGACCAAGAACTTCAACCTGCCCGACCTGGGCGAAGGCCTGCCGGACGCGACCATCGTCGAGTGGTTCGTCAAGGAAGGCGATGTGATCAAGCTGGACGAGCCGCTGGTCTCGATGGAGACCGCCAAGGCCGTCGTCGAAGTACCCTCGCCGTTCTCCGGCACGGTGCTGAAGCTGTCCGGCGCTGCCGGCGACATCATCCCGACCGGCGCGGTGCTGGCCAGCTTCGCGCTGGACCCGAACCTGCCGCAGCGCGCTGACGGCCAGGACACCGGCCACAGCCACGGCCATGCCGCTCCGGCGGCTCCTGCCGCACCCACACCGCCGCCGCTGCCGACCGCAGCCGCCCCGGTAGCTGCTGAAGAAGCCAAGCCAGCGGCCGCCGAGCGTGATGACGCCGGCACCGTGGTCGGCGCGATGCAGAGCTCCAACGCAGTGCATGCCGAACAGGCGCTGGCCGTTGGCGGCGTCAAGGCCGTGCCGGCCGTGCGTGCCACCGCGCGCAAGCTGGGCGTGGACCTGAGCCGCGTGCGTGCCACCGGCACCGATGGCGCGGTGACCATGGCCGACGTCAAGCAGGCGGCTGCCGATGGCAGCGCGAAGATCGGCTCCGCACCGGCAGCGGTTGCTGCACCGGTTGCTGCCGCACCGGCTCCGGCCCAGGTGGCCGCGCCGGTACAGTCCGACGCACGCACCCCGCTGTCTGCCGCTGGCAAGCCGATGCGCACCCAGCCGCCCGGCGTGGTCGCCAAGGGCCAGCCGGAGCCGCTGAAGGGCGTGCGCCGCAACATGGCCCGCGTCATGGCCGATGCGCACAGCAAGGTCGTGCCGACCACGCTGAACGACGACGCCGATATCCACGCCTGGCTGCCGGGCAACGACGTCACCGCGCGCCTGGTGCGCTCGATCGTGGTCGCCGCGCAGAAGGTGCCGGCGATGAACGCCTGGTTCGACGGTGAAGCGCTGACCCGCACCCTGCATGCGCAGGTGGACATCGGCATCGCCGTTGATACCGACGACGGCCTGTTCGTGCCGGCGCTGCGCAATGCCGACATGCTGGATGCCCGTGGCATCCGCGAAGGCGTGAACCGTCTGCGCGAGCAGGTGGAAGCGCGTTCGATCGCAGCGTCGGAACTGAGCGGCTACACCATCTCGCTGTCCAACTTCGGCATGTTCGCCGGCCGCTACGCGACCCCGGTCGTGGTGCCGCCGTGCGTGGCCATCGTCGGTGCCGGTCGTGCCCGCCACCAGATGACCCCGGTGATGGGCGGCGTGGAAGCGCACAAGGTCATTCCGCTGTCGGTGACGTTCGATCACCGCGCTGCTACCGGCGGTGAAGCGGCCCGCTTCCTGCGCGCGATGATGGACGATCTGGCGCTGGCCAGCTGATCCGGTAGGTGCCAACCTTGGTTGGCACATGAACTGGAAAAACGCCGGGCACTGCCCGGCGTTTTTTGTGCCCGCTCCACTGTAGAGCCGAGCCCACGCTCGGCTGCTTCTTGCTGGTCAACCGAAGGTGCGCGCAAGCACATTTGGGAATAGTTGCATGGACTCCCACGCCAGGCTCCTTAGCATCGAGCCTCCAGACCTGTCTGTTCTGCCATGTCAAATCCAACCACCATCATTGATGCGTTCCTGGCCAAGGGCGCCCAGCTGTTTCGCGAGCGGCCCTTCGGGCCATTGCCATCACCGGAAGAAGCACTGGACGACCTTTCGATTCCAGCACTGGTCTATCTGCGATGGTTGGCTTCAACGGGCGCCTTCATCGATCAGGCGGTGGGATCGACCATCGCTCGGTCAAATTCCCCAATGGAACTCGTCGCAAACCTGCACGCGACATTTCACGGTGAGATTCCCGGCAATGCTCTCAGTGAGGATGCACTGAGCTTCACTGTCGAGTACTTCAGTCCGCACGCCGCCTACCTCTCTGACTTCTTCTCGCTTTTCCCGGAAAGCCCCCCTCCATCGCAGAACGATATGTGGTTCGGGCAGGAGAAGATGTGGAAGCTACTGGACTCACGCCATACGGCATGGCGCAACGGGGAGTCCGTGCGTCGAGGACTCATCGCCGATGATGAACAAGAGGGCCAGAACAATCAGACTGCCCCGGCTGCACCGATGGACGCCGATGTCTGGATCTCGACCCTGCATGACCTGTCCAATGCAGTCGTGGACCAGAAGAGCTGCTGGGCCTATGCAGACCACTTCTACACACCGTTGAAAGATGCGCCGTCAGAAGAGGTCATCCTGGCGGTCATGAGCGAATTTCTTCGGAAACCGCCACATGATGGGTCGATCATGTGTGCAGCGGAGAACTTCCTGTCGGATATTCCATTCCCCCGCTACATCAAAGCCTATTCCATCCTCGCGCCGGACCTGCTGGACCTTTCATCGAACGCCGCGCTAAGTCTCTTCAATTATCCAGGTTGTAAACTGACGCCCCGTCATATCCGGCAATTCATCAAGGAGCTCAGGCGGTGCAATCCAGGCCGCGATGTGGTCGGAGAGCTTGCCCAGCTGGCCATTGAATGGAATTCGGAAGACGACGAGACATTTTCAATCGTCATCGAAGCAGCACAGAAGCAAGGGTAGGTCCAGGAGCCGGCAAGTACCGGCTCCCTCCCTGAATCAATTCCGCGCGACCATGCCCTCGGCGCGGCTGTAGACACGCAGGCGGTGGCCATCGGGATCGACGCCGACGAAGGTGTGGCCAAATTCCAGCGCCACCGGTGCCTGGGTGATCTGCACACCGAGTGCGCGCCAGGCATCGTGCAACTGCTGCACCTCATCAGGATTGGCCACCACCATCGCCAGTTCGGCTGCGCCCGCCTCGGCGCTCACCGGCGGCTGCACGTCATCGCGTTGCCACAGGCCCAGCGCGGCGCCATCGCCGAGCAGGAACAGGGCGAAGCCGGGCGACTGCTCGACCGGCAGCTTGCCGAGGATGCCGCTATAGAACGTGGCGCTGGCGGCGACGTCGCGCACGTACTGCAGCAGGGTGCTGGGCTTGAACATGGGGAAGCTCCGTTGTTGGGAGCATTCATGGTGGCCCTGCCCTGCTGACAGTTCCTGTCAGCAGTGTCGAGCCTGCTCTGCTGCTGGTGCTCTGGCCCTGGTAGATGTCGAGCTTGCTCGACTGCTGTTGCCCTGGCACTGGTAGATGTCGAGCTTGCTCGACTGCTCTCCGCGAACAGCAAGAGTAGTCGAGCAAGCTCGACATCTACCAAGAGCAAAGAGCAAAAGCGTCGAGCAAGCTCGACATCTACCGAGAGCGAAGAGCAAAGATCAAAAGCGGTCGAGCGAGTTCGACCTCTACCCAAGCGGGTACGTCACGAACGGTCCAGCCAATCCGGGGCGATGCCTTGCACCTTCTGCCAACGCCGCAGCAAGGTGGCGCGCGGCACCAGGTAGCGCGCTTCCAACGCACGCACGTGGCGGATGCGATCCAGGCGGAAATGGCGGAAATCCTCGCGGCCCTCGCACCAGGCAGCCAACATCGGCACTTCATCGAAGTACCCCAGTGCGAACGGCCAGACCACGCGCTCGCTGCGCCGTCCCTGTGCATCCTCATAGGCGAACTGCAGCCGCTGCTGCATGCCTACCGCTTCGCGCACGGCCTGCAGGCGTGCCGGGGGCACCTTCGCTGCCGTACGCGATGGGCCCACCCGCAGGCCGCTGTCACGCAGTGCTTCGCGGCGTGCTGCTGGCAGCACATGGGCGATGCGCGCCAACGCATCACGCGCGGCCTCGGCCAGCGCCGGCTCGGTGCGTGCCGCCACCCAGCGCAGGCCAAGCACCAGCGCGTCGATCTCCGCCGGTGGCAAGGTCAGCGGCGGCAGCACATCGCCCGGTTCCAGCTGGTAGCCGACACCGGCTTCCCCACGCAGGTCGGCGCCCTGCTCGCGCAGTGTTTCGATATCGCGGTACAGCGTGCGCAGGCTGATGCCCAGCTCGTCGGCCAGCGCCTGCCCAGCGACCGGTCGGCGGTGGCGGCGCAGCACCTGCAGCAGCTGGGTCAGACGCAGCGCACGCGACATCAGTCCACCAGGTCTTTCGAGGCCACCACGTGCTCGCCCGGTGCCGGCGCCAGTGCCGCGTTCACCAGCGCCCGCGCAATACGCGTGGCCGGGTTGATACGCCACGCACGCGGCAACACCGGCCGCAATGCACCCAGCAGCTGCAGGGCGAACTGTTCGCCGCGGCGCGCCTGTGGGCGGTGGCCGCCGATCAGGCCCGGCCGGACCAGAGTCAGCGAAGCAAAGCCCAGCGCGCGCAGGTCGCGCTCCAGCTCGCCTTTCACCCGGCTGTAGAAGATGGCCGAACCCGGATTGGCCCCCGCTGCCGAATTCAGTACGAAGGCACGGGCACCCTGGGTCCTGGCCAGGTGGGCGAAGGCGAGCGGGTAGTCGTGGTCGATCCGGTAGAAGGCCTCGCGGCTTCCCGCCTGGGCCATGGTGCTGCCCAGCGCGCATACCACTGCATCCACCGGTGCCCAGCCCGGCGCATCCGGCAGCTGATCGAAGTCCAGCACCGGGGCGTGCAGTTTCGGGTCGCGCAGGTCCAGCGGTCGCCGGGTCGGGGCTACCACAGCGCGGCAGCGCGGGTCGTCCAGCAGCATCGGCAGGGCCAGCCCGCCCACCAGCCCGGTCGCCCCCAGCAACATCACACGCATACCCACCTCCACTGCGGCATCCTGTCGCCCATCCTATCGGTTCAAGCCACCGCCAGTTGCGCCGATATGCTC
>NZ_QAIJ01000298.1:14030-26051 GCF_003060985.1 Stenotrophomonas sp. HMWF023 | reverse complement strand
GGGCAGAGATGCGTGCGGCGGGCTTGTTCATGATCGGGTCCATGCGATGAGGGCAGCGGCCTTGGCCAGGTACACGCTAGGATTCTACCCTTGCCCCGTGAGTACCGCTGAAATGAGTGTCCCAACCCTGTATGTCGTCGCCACGCCGATCGGCAACCTGGCCGATCTGAGCCCGCGCGCGCAGGACGTGCTGCGTTCGGTGGCGGCCATCTGCGCCGAGGACACCCGCCGCAGCGGCCAGCTGCTGTCCCATTTCGGCATCCAACAGCCGCTGGTGGCGCTGCACGAGCACAACGAAGAGGCGCTGGCCCAGCGCCTGGTGGCCCGCCTGCAGGCAGGCGAATCGCTGGCGCTGGTCAGCGATGCCGGCACCCCGCTGGTCAGCGACCCCGGCTTCCGCCTGGTGCGTGCGGCGCGCGCGGCCGGCATCAAGGTCAGCCCGATTCCCGGCGCCTGCGCCGCCATCGCCGCGCTGAGCGTGGCCGGCTTGCCCAGCGACCGCTTTACGTTCGAGGGCTTCCTGCCGGCCAAGGCCAGCGGCCGCCGCGATCGCCTGCAGGCGCTGGCCGGCGAAGTGCGCACGATGGTGTTCTACGAATCCTCGCACCGCATTACCGAATCCCTGGCCGACATGGCGGCGATCTTTGGCGGCGAGCGCCCGGCCGTGCTGGCGCGCGAGCTGACCAAGCTGTTCGAGACCGTGCTGGACGGCGACCTGGCCGGGCTGCTGGCGCAGGTGGAAGCGGACGACAACCAGCGCAAGGGCGAGTTCGTGGTGATGGTGCAGGGCGCTGGCGATGATGCCGAGGCGCAGCTGGCCCATGGCCGTCAGGTCTACGCCAAGCTGAGCGAGCACCTGCCGCCGTCGACCGCCGCCAAGCTGGCGGCCGAATTGACCGGCGCACCGCGCAAGGCGTTGTACGGCAGTTGATGCGCGGGGTCGGACCCCTGCAGGGGCTCCGACCTCAGACACCCGAGGGTCGTTACGTGTGCAGCGTGCGGATGAAGGTGCTGATTTCACCTATCACTACGTCCAAGGGTGGGGCCAACAGGCGATTTCTGCGCAGGAAGGCTCTCCACTGCGCCTGTTTCTGCGCATCGTCGGCAAATGCCTTCGACAAGCCGAACGGCAGCGCTTGCGGCCAATGTGTACCGCGGCGTTCGAACGTTGCGCGAATCGCCTCGCTCAGTGAGGAGGTTGCCATTTCACCTTCGCGCGCCAGCGCCAGCAGATCGAAGTAGTCCTTCATCCTGCTGTTGGCGATGCCCAGTACTGTGATGGCTTCGAGTTTCTCGGCGAAGACGGCTTCCCGCGGGTAGACCCGCAATCGGGGTGACGGGAACTCATCGAGCAGTACCGGGTAGTTGCATTCAGGCGGCGGCTGATGGACGGCATCGCCGAACCCGACATCCCATTGGACGTGGCAGCGGGCATTGCCCAACTGAGCGCACAGTCGCATGCGCAGTCCCTGGTAGTGGGAGCCTTCGCGTATCGATTCGATGGCAGCCGAGGCCGCATCGAACTGCAATCCATCGTCCAGTTCAATCGCGCACAGGTCATGCACGATGCGTATCAGCTGCTGGGGATCAGACGATCCGTGCCCCAGGAAGTCGGCATCACGGGTGGGCCTATGAGGAACGTCGAACCATATCGCGAAAAGCATCGCGCCCTTCAGCAGGAACTGCTGCCGGTAAGGGGACATCGACAGCCGGTACAGCATCCGCTCTACCGCGAAGCGATCCAGTACGAACTGGAAGTCTTCGTCGCGCTCCCGTGCGCGGTCACGCAGCCGCTGCCGTATGGAGCGGATGCGGTCTGAGGAGGGCGTGGAGGTCATGCCAGCGCTTCAAGATAGGGGCGCATCAGTCTGGCAACGCGGCAGAGGCGTGCATACCTCCAAAGCTCATCCACGGTGGTCGCGCCCTCGCGCAGCGCGTCCCGCAGCGCTTCGATGGCAACGTCCATACCCACCAGATTCCGGTACTTGAAGCAGTCGGCAACGGTTTTGGCCACGCAGGTCGTGCGCACGTGCCGGCGTCCGACCTGCAGTGGTTCCAGCCCCGCCTCCAGTGTCTTTTCCGACATGCGGACAACCCGCAGAGGCGGCCAGTCGATACGGGGCGCACGATCCTTGTTGCCAATGGCAATCCAGACTTCGAAGGGTGTCTGGGTGGTCAGGCCGTGCTGGCGCAGGGCGCTCAGCAGGCACAGTCGCGGCGAAGCAGTGCGCTCGGCGACAACCTGCAGTCCCTCCTGTCCTTCCGCCGAAGCCAGGCCGGGCAGCATGTACACGCCCCGGGACAGCCGTTGCAAGTTGCCAGCGGCGACAAGTCGCGACAGCTGCGCGCGGGCTACGCCGGCGCGGACCAGATCGCGCGAGCGTGCCGCGCCCGTGCGCTGGATCAAGGCCTTGGCAATGGCGAGTGGGTCGGTCATTGGGCGATTGTTCCATAGTGTCGGTATAAATGAAGTAAATACCGACAATTTGGAACAAGGGTTGAGATGTTAGTTTTGGGGCGTCGGGGGAAGTCCCGTAGTTCTTCATGGAGGAAAAAGATGCTGGCAAACGGACTGTCATTGCTGCTTGCCCTGGTTGGCGCGCCCGCCCCGGTCACCGCGGGCGACGACATCGAGGCCATGACCGAGGCCGATCTGGGCCGGGATTACATCGGCTACGCGCTGTTCGACCCCGGTCTGGTGAGCATCAAGCAGCTGGATCCGGCCCGGAACTACAGTCGCTACGTGATGTACCGCATGGCGCGCGATGTTCTGGAGTCGTACGACGCTTGCCTGCAGGTGGACGCCGACAACCGCGCAACGATCGAGGCGGCGTACCAGCAGGTAGTAAGTACCCAGCAGCGGTACGTCAGCGCGACGCAGTGGCGCGACCTGCAACTGGCGCTGCGCGCTGGTCGCATGCAGCTGCCCGAACGCGCGCAGTGGCAGTGCGGGGCCTTCGTGGATAACGCGCCCTATTTCGACGCAGCGTTGGACGACGCCTTGCTGGGCGCGGCCGAGCTTGCGCGCGACCGGGCCGGTGAGGGTGATCTGCGCAATGATGCGCTGCGCCCGGTGCTGGGGATTCAGATGAGTGGCCCTGCCGTGGTTGAAGCCGAGCCCGACGACGGTCCCGCGCGCCGGGCCGGCGTGCGCATGGGGGATGAAGTGCTGGCGGTGGATGGCACCCGGGTGAAGACGGTCTTCGGTATTGGGCAGGCGTTGAAATCCCGCAATCCAGGTGACCGGGTGGAGGTGAGGCTGCGCCGGGTTGAATGGGACGGCATGAAGCCGCAGTCGCGCGAACTGACGGTGACGGTGGAGCTGGAGTCGCGGGCGGCCTTGATGGGGCGTGCGAAGCCTCGGTAGATCCACGCCATGCGTGGATGGATGAAGCGCGCGCCGCGATCAACCCGGCAGGGCAGGCCCGCGTGCGGTAGAATGCGCACGGCGGAGTCGGCCAGACAGTCGCGTCATCCCTTCGGGGGTGCCGAGGAAAGTCCGGGCTCCATAGGGCAAGGTGCCAGGTAACGCCTGGGCGGCGCAAGCCGACGGAAAGTGCAACAGAAAGATACCGCCTACGTCTTCTTCGGAAGGCCGGTAAGGGTGAAATGGTGCGGTAAGAGCGCACCGCGAGTCTGGCAACAGACCGGTACGGCAAACCCCACCTGGAGCAAGACCAAATAGGGATCCATTGGCGCGGCCCGCGTTGGATCCGGGTAGGTTGCTTGAGCGTTGCGGCGACGTAACGCCTAGAGGAATGACTGTCCACGACAGAACCCGGCTTATCGGCCGGCTCCGCCCCTTCATTCCATCCACGTGCATCCACGCATGGCGTGGATCAGGTAGTGCCGGCCGCTGGCCGGCAACCTCCGGATCTTCGGGCAGTTCACGCGGCTGCCGGCCAGCGGCCGGCACTACCCGGATGATGTCCGGCCTCAGCCCGGCGTGCGGTACTGTCCGGCGGAAATGAACTGCGAGAAGCGCTCGCACCACACCACCACGGTGGTGAATTCGTCCACGTCCACATCGGCCGGCACATCCACCAGGAAGCGGTTGAAGGTCTTGACCTCGCCGATACGCTGGGCCTTGTCCTTGATCTTCAGGAAGTCGGCTCTGTTGTCGACGAAGTCGTGGACCAGGTAGACCTTGTAGTCCGGGCCCGGGCCCATCTCGCCGTCGAAAGCGACCTGGCGGGCGCTGACGCTGACCTTGCCTTCGGCCCAATGCACGGCGTCACTGCCCTTGATGTCGCGACGGAACGTGGTGCGATAGGTGGCGTCGGCCATCGCGGTCTGTACCTGCTCAACCGGCGGATCGTCGGGGGCGATCAGGATGGGCAGGAAATACACGCCCAGACCGAAGCCGAGGCCGAGGGTGAGCAGGTGGGTGGCGACAAGAACGAGGATGCGGCGCATCGATGACTCCCTATGGATCGAAAGCGCGCGGGGAACCGCGCCAGGTCATCGTGTGGCGCTGGCCGGGACATTTATAGACACAGAAACAGGCACAGCCCGCGAGACATGAGCGCATTGCCGCGTCCTTCCACTGTCGCAAAACGCTCTGCCGGAGTGCCCTGAGCCTACACGTGCAGCGGAAGGTTCAGGATTGGTGCGGGCTCTCTATATGCCTGCGGCACAAGTGTCGTGCGTTCGTTTAGACGTGATTTACCGCGTCAGGTCCCATCGAAATCCGCGCGGACGGAGACAGTCGCTTTACCCAGGCGATAGGGATCGTCAAGGTGTGCCACGCAGTCAACTGTGCCTGTTTGCTAGTGGAGTAATACACCTTGCCCATCAATCCCCTTCGACGGATGCTGCAGTACGCCGTGGCCATGTGGTTTGGCTTCGCGCTTGCGCTGTACCTGCTTCCCCTCATGGAGACCGGGAGTGACTTCTGCCGCCGCGGCGTGCACTGCGATCTTCTGCCATCACCGCATCAACCGGCCGCTCTGGTCGAGTCCGTGCAGGGCCCTGAAAGCACTGATGCGGCGTCGGAAACAGCAGGGCAGCGAGGCCGCCCCCCTGCGCTGCTGCGTATCACGTGCCTGCGCAGGTTGTTTTCCCATTCGTGCCGAAGCATGAACTGATCTTTTCTGGTGAGGGTGTTGTCGGGTCGATTCCAACCTGACTTAGAACACCACGCTGCTCTGACCAACGGGCAGACCCTGCGGCCCAAATCGCCGCTCGTGGATTTCGCCGTGGCCGTCCGCGTCAATCAGCAGCACGGTGCTGGCGCGGGTGCCGTAATCGTCGCCGCGGATGAAGGCGGGGCTGAGCCAGCGTTCGCGCTCCAGGCCGATGCCGGTATCGGGCAGGTCGCTGTCGGCCGGGCGATGTTCGTCGGCGAGGGCGTTCCACAGTGGGGTCGGATCCCTTTCCCCTTGGGAAAGGGATCCGACCCCGCCTTGTTCCAGCCAAGCGGAAAGCGCGTCCATCAATCGCCGGGTCTTCGGCCAGGGTGCGTCGATGGCACCATTGGACATGCCATGTACGCCTGGGCCAAGTGACTGCCGCTCGGCCGGGTGGTTGCCCAGGTATTCCAGGCTGTTGCCATCGGCCAGCAGCAGGTTGAAGGGGGCGTAGGCACCGGAGATCCCGGCCAGACGTTCTATATGCGTACCCGCCGGGTCGCGGCCACGCAGGTAGTCGGCCACCAGGGCGCCACGTGACGGCCCGGTCTGGGACGCCTGCGGATCGCGGACGTTGGTCACCACCGCCATGCGGCCGCCGGCACCGACGCCGGCCCAGCCGCCGCCGGAGCGCAGGTCGCGTCCCCCGATGACGGACGTCTCATCCTGCCAGGGGGCCAGGGCCGCGGTGGGGCGGGCGTGGAACTCATCACGGTTGCCAGCCATCACCAACCGCCAGCGCGGGTGGTGCAACCAGCCAAGAGCAAGCAGGCACATGGGGCCATTGTGCCCGGTTTGCGCAGAACGGCGTCGCTTTCGGCCCGTTCTGGATGAATGCGCAGGCTATGTTTCACGCGCCGTCCACACCCCTGAACTTCCGTTCAATCTCAAAAATTGAGACGGATCAGCAACTTGTGGATAAACCTTGAACAACTCTCTAAACATTGTTGCAAGCCATTGATGCGGCTGGCGATTTCTCCTCGGAAAAGTTGTTGACAACCCTTTGGCCGCTGCTAAGGTGGGCATCAGAGGGAAATCCGGGTGTTTTGTGGATTTTCGTGGTTCAATGTTTCACCGGGCGAAGGATAAGGTGCAGGCGTCGTGTTCCAGGGCGAGACGGCCATCACAGTTGACGACAAAGGACGCATGGCGGTTCCCACCGCTCACCGCGACCTCGTTGCGCGCGTCAGCAACAACCGTCTCGTGTTGACCTACAACCCCTTCGAATCGGGCTGCCTCTGGCTGTATGCCGAGTCGGAATGGGAACGGGTACGCGACGACGTCATGTCCAAACCCAACACACAGCGCGTCGTACGTCTGCTGCAGCAGAAGCTGGTCGGTTCAGCCGCCCACCTGGAGCTTGACGGCAACGGTCGCATCAGCATTCCCGCCAGCCACCGCGGTGCGGTGGGCATTGAGAAGAAGGCGGTATTGCTCGGTATGGGCGACAAATTCGAATTGTGGAGCGAGCAGGCGCATCGGGCCCTGATCCAGCAGACGTTGTCTGATGAGGATCTGGGTGATGGGTTGCTCGACCTGAAGTTGTGAGCCGGGGTGCCCGGATGCGCCCAGAAGCGCAGACCGGTCACCTTCCGGTGTCGCAGTCGCCGGCGGTGCATCTGCCGGTCCTGTACACCCAGGTCCTGGAAGGCCTGAGGGTGATCGAAAACGGACGTTATCTGGATGGCACGTTCGGTCGTGGCGGTCATGCACGTGGCGTGCTCACCCAGCTCGGTCCCGAGGGACGCCTGCTGGTCATGGACAAGGATCCGGAAGCCATTGCCGTTGCCGAGCGCGATTTCGCGCCGGACCCGCGCGTGTCGATCTTCCGCGGCAGCTTCGCCCAGCTGCTGCAGTGGAACGAGACCGCCGAAGGCCTGGATGGCGTGCTGTTCGACCTTGGCGTGTCCTCGCCGCAGCTGGATGTGGCCGAGCGTGGTTTCAGCTTCGGCAAGGACGGCCCGCTGGACATGCGCATGGACCCGGACAGTGGCGAAAGTGCTGCGCAGTGGCTCAATCGCGTGGAAGAGCGCGAGCTGATGGATGTGCTGTGGACCTATGGCGAAGAACGCCAGGGCCGACGCATCGCCAAGGCCATCGTGGCCCGCCGCGACAAGCAGCCGTTCTCGCGCACCGCCGAACTGGCCGAGCTGATCGCTTCGGTGATGCCGCGTGGGAAAGACAAGATCCATCCGGCCACGCGCAGCTTCCAGGCCATCCGCATCCACATCAACCGCGAGCTGGCCGATCTCGAAGCCGGGCTCGATGCGGCCGTGCAGCGGCTCAAGCCCGGTGGCCGGCTGGCGGTCATCAGCTTCCACTCGCTGGAAGACCGCATCGTCAAGCAGTATATGAACCGCCTGGCCAAGGCACCGCCGGCCAACCGCCGGCTGCCCGAGGCGCAGGTGTTCGTGCCGACGCTGGACCTGTTCGGTGGCGCCATCAAGGCTACCGATGAAGAGCTGGCGATGAACCCGCGCGCCCGCAGCGCCGTGCTGCGTGTTGCCCAGAAGCGGGAGGCCGATGCATGAGCCGGCTGCTGCTGATCATCCTGTTGGCCTGCACCGTGGCCTCGGCGATCGGCGTCGTGTTCGTGCGTCACCGTCACCGGCAGACGTTCATCGAGCTGTCGCGCGCCGAGCGTGCGCGTGATGACCTGAACATTGAATTCGGCCGCCTGCAGCTGGAGCAGGCGACCCTGGCCGAAGCCAACCGCGTGGACAGCATCGCCCGCGAAAAGCTCGGCATGAAGTTCCCCGAGGCCGCCGACGTCGTGGTGGTGCGCCCATGAGCAAGACCGGCCGCAACCGTCCCCGCAACGCCTTCAACCTGCGCCAGCGCCTGCGCTGGGTGGCCTTGGCACTCGGCCTGTGCTCGGTGTCGCTGGTCGGTCGTGCCGCCTACGTGCAGATCATCAACAGCGATTTCTACCAGCGCCAGGGCGAAGCGCGTTACCTGCGCGAACTGCCGATCAAGACCTCGCGCGGCATGATCACCGACCGCAACGGCGAGCCGTTGGCCGTGTCCACGCCGGTCGCTTCGATCTGGGTGAACCCGCAGGACCTGCTGCGTTCGCCCGAGCGCATCCCCGAGCTGGCACAGGCGGTGGGCATGTCGGTGGACGAGCTGAGCAGCCGCCTGTCGCAGAAGTCGGACAAGGAATTCATGTACCTGCGCCGCCGGATCAATCCGGACGAGGCAGAGCGCGTGGTCGCGCTGAAGATTCCGGGCGTGGCGGCACAGCGCGAGTTCCGCCGCTTCTACCCGCAGGGTGAGGCGATGGCGCACGTGCTGGGCTTCACCAACATCGACGACCGCGGCCAGGAAGGCCTGGAGCTGGCCTTCGACGAATGGCTGCGCGGCAAGCCCGGCGGCAAGCGGGTGATCCGCAACCGCAAGGGCGAGACGGTCGAGAGCGATCTGCTGCGTGCCGCAGAGCCGGGCAAGGACCTGACCCTCAGCATCGACCGCCGCATCCAGTACCTGGCCTTCAAGGAACTGCGCAACGCGCTGGTGGCCAACAAGGCGGCTGGCGGTTCGATGGTGATCATGGACGTGACCACCGGCGAGATCCTGGCCATGGTCAACCTGCCGACCTACAACCCCAATTCCGTGGGCGGTGCGGCCCCGGACACGCGCCGCAACCGCGCGGTGACCGATCTGGTCGAGCCGGGTTCGACGATGAAGCCGCTGACCATCGCCACCGCGCTGCAGTCCGGCGCGGTGACCAAGGACACCGTGATCGACACCAACCCGGGCTATATGACCCTGGGCCGTTTCACCATCCGCGACGTGCCGCGCAACAACGGCGTGTTGAATGTCACCGGCGTGATCACCCGCAGCTCGAACGTGGGTGCGGCCAAGGTCGCAGCGAAAATGCCCGACCAGGTGTTCTACGACGGTGTGCGCCGCTTCGGCTACGGCTCGGTGCCACACAGTGGTTTCCCGGGCGAGTCGGGTGGCGTGGTGCTGCGTCCGGCCCGCTGGTCGGGTACCACCAAGACCACCATGTCCTACGGCTATGGCCTGAATGTCACGCCGCTGCAGATCGCGACCGCGTATTCGGCGCTGGCCAACGGCGGCAAGCTGATCGCACCGACCTTCGTCAAAGGCCAGCGCAACGAAGGCCAGCAGATCATCGACGAGAACGTCGCCAAGCAGGTGGTGGCGATGATGGAAACGGTGGTTACCCAGGGCGGCGCCAAGCAGGCGGCGGTGCTGGGTTATCGCGTGGCCGGCAAGACTGGTACCGCACGCAAGACCGGCCCCGGTGGTTACGAGCGTGGCCACTACAACGCGCTGTTCGCCGGCGTGGTGCCAGCCACCAATCCGCGTTTTGCCACCGTCATCGTCATCAACGACCCGCAGGGCGGCAAGTTCTACGGCGGCCTGGTATCGGCGCCGGTCTATCACAACGTGATGGAAGGCACCCTGCGCCTGATGGACGTGCCGCTGGACGACCTGCAGTCGTGGTTGGCTGCGCAGCAGTCCGGAAAGATCGGCCATTCGGCGTCGGTACTGCCGGTGCCGCCGGCCGAAGCCGCACTGCCGGTGGATGCCGCCGCTGAATTCGATGCCGCGCTGCCCAGCGCGCAATCCCATGTGCCACCCGCTACGGGAGGCACGCAATGAGTCCTTCGATGTTGCTTTCGCAGTTGCTTCCGGACGTGGCCCTGGCGGGCCATGATCCCGTTTTGACCGGCCTGGTGCTGGACAGCCGTGCCGTGCGCCCCGGCAATGCCTTCGTCGCCATCGCCGGTTTCGGCGCGCATGGCCTGGGCTTTGTCGAGCAGGCGCGCGCAGCCGGTGCCGGCGCGATCCTGTTTGAAGCACCGGCGCCCGCCGAGCTGCCTGCACCGACCGATGCCATCGCCGTGCCGGGCCTGCGTGCGCGGCTGGGTGCGATGGCCGACCAGTTCCATGGCGCGCCTTCGCGGGCGATGACCATGGTTGGCGTGACCGGCACCAACGGCAAGACCTCCACCGTGCAGCTGCTGGCCCAGGCCTGGCATCTGCTCGATACGCCCAGTGGCAGTATCGGCACGTTGGGCGCCGGACTTTATGGTGCCGTCGAGCCGACTGGTTTCACCACCCCGCTGGTGCTGCAGATGCATGCGCTGCTGGCACAGCTGCGCGACAACGGCGCGCGTGCGGTGGCGATGGAAGTCAGCTCGCACGCGCTGGACCAGGGTCGCGTGGATGCCGTGCACTACGACGTGGCGGTGTTCACCAATCTGACCCGCGATCACCTTGATTACCACGGCGACATGGCCAGCTACGGCGCGGCCAAGGCGCGGTTGTTCCATCGTCCGGGCCTGAAGGCGGCGGTGATCAATCTTGACGATGCGTTCGGTCGCCAGCTGTTCGCCGGCCTGCCGGCGGGTGTACAGGCGATCGGCCTGAGCTCGCGCGGTGCCGAGGGTGCCAACGTACGCGCCGACGCACTGCAGCTGGATGGCCGCGGCATCGGGTTCGAGCTGATCATCGACGGCCAGCGCGTTGCGGTGCAGTCGCCGCTGCTCGGCCGCTTCAACGTGGACAACCTGCTGGCCGTGGCCGGCAGCCTGCATGCGCTGGGCCAGCCGCTGCCGCGCATTGCCGAAGTGCTGTCGGCGCTGCAGCCGATCCGCGGCCGCATGAACCGCCTCGGCGGCGAAGACGGCCTGCCGACCGTGGTGGTCGACTACGCACACACCCCCGATGCGCTGGAACAGGCACTGGACAGCCTGCACGGCCACCTGCAGGGCACGCTGTTCTGCGTGTTCGGCTGCGGTGGCGAACGCGATACCGGCAAGCGCCCGCAGATGGCTGCGATTGCCGAACGCCTGGCCAACCAGGTCATCGTCACCGACGACAACCCGCGTGGTGAAGATGGCGACGTGATCGTGGCCGACATCCTGGCCGGATTCGCAGACGCCTCCACCGTGACCGTGCAGCGCAACCGCGCGCGCGCGATCGGCCTGGCGGTGAAGCGTGCCGGTGACGGCGACATCATCCTGATTGCCGGCAAGGGCCATGAGCCGTACCAGGAAGTGAATGGCGTGCGCCATGACTTCGACGACACCGAAGTAGCCGCTGCTGCACTGGCCGCCAAGGTCGGTGTGCTGGCGGCGCAGGCCGGGGAGGGCGCGGCATGAAGCGCACCCTGCTTTCGCTGATCGCCCACTGGGCCGGTGGCGAGATCCACGGCGACGACGTGGCCATCGATGCCATCAGCAACGATACCCGCAGCCTTGGCCCGGGCAGCCTGTACGTGGCGCTGCGTGGCGAACGCTTCGACGGCCATGACTTCGCCGCTGACGCGCAGGCACGTGGCGCCAGCGCGCTGCTGGTCGAGCGCCTGCTGCCGCTGGACCTGCCGCAGGTGCTGGTCGCCGACAGCGAGCGCGCGCTGGCGAAGATCGCCGCCGGCATGCAGCGCGACCGTGCGACCGAACTGTTCGCCATCACCGGCAGCAACGGCAAGACCAGCGTGAAGAGCCTGCTGCTGGCGATCCTGCAGCAGGTGGCGCAGCACGCACACAAGGTGGTCTACGCCAACCCGGGCAACCGCAACAACGAGATCGGCCTGCCGCTGGCAGTGATCGACGCCCCGGAAGATGCCGACTACGCCGTCTACGAGATGGGCGCCGGCAAGCCGGGCGACATCGCTTACCTGACCGACATCGCGCGCCCGCGCTACGCCCTGGTCAACAACATCGCGCCGGCCCACCTGGAGCGGATGGGCAGCCTGCTCGGCGTGGCCGTGACCAAGGGCGCGATCTACGCCGCACTGCCGGCCGATGGCGTGGCCGTGATCAACGTCGACGACGCCTACGGGCGCTGGTTCGAACAGCATTTCATCGGTACCCCGGCACGTTGCCGGGTGCTGCGCTATGGCCTGGAACATACC
>NZ_QAIJ01000298.1:11259-13998 GCF_003060985.1 Stenotrophomonas sp. HMWF023 | reverse complement strand
GCGCAGGGCAGCCGCTTCACCCTGGTCACGCCGATGGGCGAGGCGGGCGTGGTGCTGGGTCTGCCGGGCCGCCACAACATCAGCAATGCACTGGCCGCCGCCAGTCTGGCGCTTGCCGCTGGCATCGAGCTGTCACTGGTGGCTACCGGCCTGGCCGAAGCACAGCCGGTGCCGGGCCGCCAGATCGCCCATCAGCTGCACAACGGCGCGGTGCTGGTGGACGACAGCTACAACGCCAATCCCGGTTCGCTGGCCGCTGCCATCGACGCGCTGGCCGCCGCACCGGAAGAGGGCTGGCTGGTGCTGGGCGACATGCGCGAGCTGGGCCCCGATGCCGAGGCGCTGCATGCACAGGCGGGTATCCGCGCGCGTGCTGCCGGCCTCAAGCGCCTGTATGCACTGGGCCCGCTCAGTGCCGCCGCTGCCGCCGCGTTTGGCGAGGGCGGACGCCATTTCACCACCCATGACGCGCTGTCGCAGGCGCTGAGGGACGAGCTGCACGCCGGCGTGCGCTGCCTGGTCAAGGGTTCCCGTGGCAGCGCCATGGACACGATTGTCAAAGCGCTGCTGGCGCAAGGAGAGGAATCCCCGCATGTTGTATGAACTGGCTCGATGGTTGCAGCAGTTGGAGAGCCTGTTCGGGCTGTTCAACTACCAGACGTTCCGCGCCATCCTTGCCGCGTTGACGGCGCTGTTCCTGTCGCTGTGGCTCGGCCCGGCGATGATCCGCAAGCTTGCCCAGTTCAAGGGTGGCCAGCCGATCCGCAAGGACGGCCCGCAGACCCACTTCTCCAAGGCCGGTACGCCGACCATGGGCGGTTCGCTGATCCTGCTCACCGTCACCCTGTCGGTGCTGATGTGGGCTGACCTGCGCAACCGCTACGTGTGGCTGGTGCTGGCGGTGATGCTGTGCTTCGGCGCCATCGGCTGGTACGACGACTGGATCAAGATCGTCCGTCGCGACCCGAACGGCCTGAAGTCGCGCTGGAAGTACCTGCTGCAGTCGATCTTCGGCCTGGCTGCAGGCATCTTCCTGCTCCAGACCGCGGATGTGCCGGCGGCGCTGACCTTCTATATCCCGATGTTCAAGTCGGTGGCGCTGCCGTTGGCTGGCGTCGGCTTTGTGGCCATCGCCTACTTCTGGATCGTCGGCTTCTCCAATGCGGTCAACCTGACCGATGGCCTGGACGGCTTGGCGATCATGCCCACCGTACTGGTGGCTTGCGGCCTGGGCGTGTTCGCCTATGCCTCGGGCAACGTGGTGTTCGCCAACTACCTGCAGATCCCGCAGATTCCGGGCGCCGGTGAGCTGGTCATCATCTGCGCGGCGATTGCTGGTGCAGGGCTGGGCTTTCTCTGGTTCAACACCTATCCGGCCATGGTGTTCATGGGCGATATCGGCGCGCTGTCGCTGGGCGCGGTGCTGGGCACCATCGCGGTGATCACCCGCCAGGAACTGGTGCTGGTGATCATGGGCGGCGTGTTCGTGATTGAAACGCTGTCGGTGATGATCCAGGTCGCCTCGTTCAAGCTGACCGGCAAGCGCGTGTTCCGCATGGCGCCGATCCATCACCACTTCGAGCTGAAGGGCTGGCCGGAGCCGCGCGTGATCGTGCGCTTCTGGATCATCTCCGTCGTGCTGGTGCTGATCGGCCTGGCCACGTTGAAGGTACGCTGATGAATGACCTGTCGCACCAGGCAACACGCCTTGAGGCCATCGGTGGCAGCTACGACAAGTGGCTGCTCGGCGCGATGATCGCGCTCACCGGGCTGGGCGTGGTGATGGTCGCGTCCAGTTCGATCGCGTTGATGAGCAGCCCGTTCTACTACCTCAACCGCCACCTGATCTTCCTGGCGGTCGGCATCGTGCTGGCCATCATGGCCGCGCGTACCGAGCTGAAAACCATCGAGCAGTACAACCAGATGCTGCTGCTGGGCTGCTTCGCGCTGCTGGTAGTGGTGTTCGTTCCCGGCCTGGGCAGCAGCGTCAACGGCGCCCGCCGCTGGATCAACCTGGGCGTCTCCAAGTTCCAGACGGTCGAAGCGGTGAAGGTGCTCTACATCGTCTGGCTGTCCAGCTACCTGGTGCGCTTCCGCGACGAGGTCAACGCCACCTGGCCGGCGATGCTCAAGCCGCTGGGCGTGGCCGGCGCGCTGGTGGTACTGCTGCTGCTGCAGCCGGACTTCGGTTCGTCCACCCTGCTGCTGGCGATCACCGCCGGCATGCTGGTGCTGGGCGGGGTGAACATGCCGCGCATGTCGATGCCGGTGGTGATAGGCCTGGTCGGCATGAGCGCGCTGGCGATCATCGAGCCGTACCGCATGCGCCGCATCACCTCCTTCCTCGACCCGTGGGCCGACCAGCAGGGCGACGGCTACCAGCTGTCCAACGCGCTGATGGCGGTGGGCCGCGGCGAGTGGACCGGCGTCGGCCTGGGCAACTCGGTGCAGAAGCTGTACTACCTGCCCGAGGCGCACACCGACTTCATCTTCTCGGTCACCGCCGAGGAATTCGGTTTCCTCGGCACCTGCACGATCGTGGCCCTGTACGCACTACTGGTCGGCCGCACGTTCTGGCTGGGCATGCGTTGCGTGGAAATGAAGCGCCACTTCTCCGGCTACATCGCCTTCGGCATCGGCCTGTGGATCAGCATGCAGACCTTCGTTTCGATCGGCGTGAACCTGGGTATCCTGCCGACCAAGGGCCTGACCCTGCCGCTGATTTCGTCGGGTGGTTCG
>NZ_QAIJ01000298.1:0-11249 GCF_003060985.1 Stenotrophomonas sp. HMWF023 | reverse complement strand
CCGCCAGGCCGTGCGCATGGGCGCTGCCGACGATGTGGCTGGCCCGGCTCCGGCCGATGCGCCGGCCGCACCGGTGGCAAAGAACGTGCCGATGGCCGCCGAACCGGCTGCGGCCGAGCCGGCCGTCGTGCGCGGCACCAGCCGCCTGCAGTCGCGCGTCGAACCTACCTTCGGGAGGCTCGGATGAGCGCCGTCCAGAACAACGCCCGGCCGGTGATGATCCTGGCCGGTGGTACCGGCGGGCATATCTTCCCGGGCCTGGCCGTGGCCCGCGTGCTGCGCGCGCGTGGCGTGCCGGTCACCTGGATGGGCGCCGCTGGCGCGATGGAAACCCGTCTGGTTCCGCAGCACGACATCCACATCGATACGCTGGCCATCACCGGTCTGCGCGGCAAGGGCAAGCTGGCCCTGCTGGCTGCGCCGTGGCGCCTGATGCGCGCGCTGCGTGCCGCCGGCCTGATCATCCGTGATCGCCAGCCGCGTGCGGTGGTTGCTTTCGGTGGCTTCGCCTCCGGCCCCGGTGGCATGGCCGCGCGCCTGCACGGCCTGCCGTTGATCGTGCACGAACAGAACCGCGCGCCGGGCCTGACCAACCGCATCCTGTCGCGCTACGCGCGCCGCCTGCTGACTGGTTTCCCGGGAACCTTCGCTGCACGCGAGGAGTTCGTGGGCAACCCGGTGCGCGCCGAAATCGCCGCCGTCGCGCCGCCGGAACAGCGGCTGGCCGATCGCAGCGGTCCGCTGCGCCTGCTGGTGCTGGGCGGCAGCCAGGGCGCACGCGCCCTCAACAGTGGCGTGCCGCAGGCACTGGCCGCGCTCGGTGCGCAGGTGCCGGTGGTGGTGCGTCACCAGAGTGGCGAGAAGCTGCATGCCGAAGCGGTCGAGGCCTATGCCAAGGCCGGCGTGCAGGGTGACATCACGCCGTTCATCGCCGACATGGCCGAAGCCTTCGCCTGGGCCGACCTGGTGGTGTGCCGTGCCGGCGCATCCACGCTGGCCGAGCTCTGTGCGGTCGGCATCGGCAGCGTGCTGGTGCCATTCCCCGCCGCCGTCGACGATCACCAGACCCGCAATGCGGAGTATCTGGTCGAGCGCGACGCGGCCGTATTGCTGAAGCAGGACGAAACGCTGGCAGACGGCATTGCCGCGCTGCTGCGTGATCTGTCCGAAAATCCCGCCCGCCGCATGCAGATGGCGCAAGCCGCGCGTGCCCTGGCCAAGGTCGATGCCGCCGAGCGCATCGCCGATATCATTCTCGAGGAAGCTGTATGAAGAAGGCACGCTCCAGCGCCTGCCCTGCGCGAGGCCGCGCATGATCCGCCGCCTGCATGACACCAACGATCTGGTGCGCGCGTTCCCGCGCGTGCATTTCGTCGGCATCGGCGGCACCGGCATGAGCGGCATCGCCGAAGTGATGCTGACGCTGGGCTATGAAGTGTCCGGTTCGGACAACGCCGACAACGCCGCGACCCGTCGCCTGGCCGGGCTGGGCGCGCGCATCATGCGCGGCCATTCCGCTGCCAACGTGCTGGGCACCGACTGCGTGGTGGTCTCCAGCGCGATCCGCGAGGACAACCCGGAGCTGATGGAAGCGCGCAGCCAGCGCATTCCGATCATGCCGCGCGCGGCGATGCTGGCCGAACTGATGCGCTTCCGCCGCGGCATCGCCGTGGCCGGTACCCATGGCAAGACCACCACCACCAGCCTGACCGCTGCGGTGCTGAGCGAGGGCGGGCTGGACCCGACCTTCGTGATCGGTGGCCAGCTGCTGGCGGCCGGCGCCAACGCCAAGCTCGGCGGTGGCCAGTGGCTGGTGGCCGAGGCCGACGAGAGCGATGGCAGCTTCCTGCGCCTGAATCCGTTGATGTCGATCATCACCAACATCGATTCCGATCATCTGGAGAACTACGGCAACGACTTCGCCCGCGTGCAGGCGGCGTTCGCCGAGTTCCTGCAGCGCCTGCCGTTCTACGGCCTGGCAGTGCTGTGCATCGACGACCCGGAAGTGGCCGCACTGGCCGCCAAGACCCCGCGCCACGTGATGAGCTACGGCATGAGCCCGCAGGCCGACGTGCGCGCCGAGAACGTGGTGCAGGAAGGTTCGCGCATGCGCTTCACCCTGCGCCTGCCGCAGGGCACCAGCCAGGAAGTGGTGCTGGCGCTGCCGGGCAAGCACAACGTGCTCAATGCGCTGGCCGCTGCGGCGGTGGGTTGGCAGCTGGGTGTGTCTCCGGACACGATCGCGCGTGCGCTGGCCAGCTTCGCTGGCGTCGGTCGCCGCTTCAACGACCTGGGCGAAGTGACTACCGCCACTGGTGCCAAGGTCCGCATCATCGACGACTACGGTCACCATCCGAGCGAACTGGAAGCGGTGTTCGCCGCTGCCCGTGGCGGCTGGGCCGACAAGCGCCTGGTGGTGGCCTTCCAGCCGCACCGCTACAGCCGTACCCGCGATCAGTTCGACAAGTTCGCAGCGGTGCTGTCGAGCGTCGATGCGCTGGTGCTGAGCGAGGTCTACCCGGCCGGTGAAGAGCCGATCGCCGGTGCCGATTCGCACGCGCTGGCCCGCGCCATCCGTGCGCGTGGCCGCAGCGAGCCGGTGGTGGTCGGCAAGGCATCCGAACTCGCCACCGTGCTGCCCGACGTGCTGCAGGACGGCGATCTGCTGCTGATGATGGGTGCCGGTGACATCGGCGCCGTCGCCAGCCACATTGCAGTGGAAGGTTTCAAGGCGGAGGGCGAGGCGTGAGCACGCTGACCTTCCCGTCGCTGCGCAGCACCGATCCGGCCGTGTTCGGCCGCGTCGCCGTGCTGCTCGGTGGCAGCTCCAGCGAACGCGAAGTGTCGCTGGATTCGGGCCGCAACGTACTCGAAGCACTGCAGTCGCGTGGTGTCGATGCGATCGCCATCGATGGCATTCCGGCGCTGGCCAAGGCGCTGGCAGCCGGCGGCATCGATCGCGTGTTCAACATCCTGCATGGCCACAACGGTGGTGGTGAGGATGGCATCGTGCAGGGCCTGATGGACGCGTTCGGCGTGCCCTACACCGGTTCCAACGTGCTGGGCTCGGCCTTGAGCATGGACAAGATCCGCACCAAGCAGGTGTGGCTGTCGCTGGGCCTGCCGACCCCGCAGTACCGGAAGGTCGATGCCTCCACCGTGCATGCGCTGGCGGCCGAACTCGGTCTGCCGGTGGTGGTCAAGCCGGCCAACGAAGGCTCCAGCGTGGGCATCAGCCGGGTCACCGACGACGCCGGCCTGGACGAGGCCGTGGCCCTGGCCGCGCGCTACGACGGTCAACTGCTGATGGAACAGATGGTGGTCGGCGACGAACTGACCGTCGCCATCCTGGGTGATGTGGCGCTGCCGTCGATCCGCATCGTGCCCAAGGGCCAGTGGTACGACTACAACGCCAAGTACATCGCCGAAGACACCCAGTACCTGTGCCCGGGCCTGGATGGCGATGACGAAGCAGAGATCCGCCGCATCGCGCTGGCGGCCTTCCGCGCCGCCGGTTGCCGTGGCTGGGGTCGCGTGGATGTGATGCGTGACCGCGCCAGCGGCCGCTTCTTCCTGCTGGAAGTGAACACCGCGCCGGGCATGACCAGCCATTCGCTGGTGCCCAAGGCGGCCGGGCAGGCCGGCATCAGCTTCGAGGAGCTGGTGTGGCGCGTGCTGGAACAGACCCTGGAGGCATCGCACGCATGAACGCGGTGCTGCGCATCTTCGTCTGGCTGTTGGCACTGTCGGTGGTTGCACTGCCGGTGGTGGCCGTGGTCAATGGCTGGGTCGGCGCCGAGCGCTGGCCGCTGGCGAAGCTGCGCGTGCACGGTGAGTTCAAGCGGGTGCCGCCGGAACAGCTGCAGCAGGTGCTGCTGCCGTATGCACATGCCGGTTTCTTCGCGGTGAAGCTGCAGGACGCGCAGGACGCGCTGGAAAAACTGCCGTGGGTGGAAAGCGCGCAGGTGCGCAAGCAGTGGCCGGACGTGCTGGAAGTGACGCTGGTCGAGCACAAGCCGTTCGCGCGCTGGGGCGAAGGCCGCCTGCTGTCCGAGCAGGGCAAGCTGTTCCCCACGCCGAAGAAGCTGGCCGACCTGCAGCTGCCCGAGCTGGATGGCCCGGACAGCCAGACCGAAGAAGTGGTCAAGCTCTACAACGATTCGCGCGCACTGTTCGCGCCGGCTGGCGTCGATGTGCGCCGGCTGACCATGGACGCGCGCGGCAGCTGGTCGCTGCTGCTGAGCAACGGCACTGAAGTGGTGGTCGGCCGCGATGATGCGCGTTCGCGCCTGCAGCGCTTCGTGCGCGTGTTGCCGCAGCTGGCCAACCAGGCCGCGCCGATCGAGCGCGCCGACCTCCGATATACCAATGGTTTCACGCTGAGCTGGGGCACTCCGGCCGCCCCGGCCAATGCACCGGGCACCCCGGCAAGAAGGACGCAGGAAAGAACATGAATCGCAAGGGTGACAAATCGCTGATCGTCGGCCTGGATATCGGCACCTCCAAGGTGGTGGCGCTGGTGGGCGAGTATTCGCCGGGCAACCCGATCGAAGTGATCGGCATCGGCTCCCATGAGTCGCGCGGCCTCAAGCGCGGCGTGGTGGTGGACATCGAATCGACCGTGCAGTCGATCCAGCGCGCGGTTGAAGAAGCCGAGCTGATGGCCGGCTGCGAGATCCGCTCGGTGTATGCCTCCATCTCCGGCAACCACGTGCAGTGCAAGAACTCGCCCGGCATCGTGCCGATCCGCGACGGCGAAGTGACCTGGGGCGACCTGGATCGCGTGCTCGATGCGGCCAAGGCCGTGGCGATTCCGGCCGACCAGAAGATCCTGCATGCGATCCCGCGCGAGTACGTGTTGGACGACTCGCAGGAAGGTATCCGCAATCCCGTCGGCATGACCGGCGTGCGCCTGGAGGTACATGCGCACCTGGTGGTCTGCGCGCAGTCGGCCGCCGCCAACATCAGCAAGTGCGTGCAGCGCTGCGGCCTGCAGGTGGACGACCTGGTGCTGTCCTCGCTGGCCTCCAGCGTGGCGGTGCTGACCGCCGACGAGCGCGAGCTGGGCGTGGTGCTGGTCGACATGGGCGCCGGCACCACCGACATCGCAGTGTTCGTGCAGGGTGCGATCTGCCACACCGCCTCGCTGCCGATCGCCGGCGACCACGTGACCAACGACATCGCGCACATGCTGCGCACGCCGACCCCGGAAGCGGAGCAGATCAAGGTGCGCTACGCGTGTGCCCTGGCCCAGCTGGCCACCGCCGAGGAGAGCATCCAGGTGCCGTCGGTCGGTGATCGTCCGCCGCGCCGCATGCCGCGCCACGCGCTGGCGCAGGCAGTGCAGGGCCGCTACGAAGAGATCTTTGAAATGGTGCAGGCCGAACTGCGCCGCTCCGGCTTCGAGGAACTGGTACGCGCCGGCATGGTGCTGACCGGTGGCGCCTCGAAGATGGAAGGCGTGGTCGAACTGGCCGAGGAGATGCTGCAGATGCCGGTGCGCGTGGGCATCCCGCAGCACGTCACCGGGCTGGGCGAAGTGGTCGGCAACCCGGTGCATGCCACCGGCGTGGGCCTGCTGCTGATGGGCAGCCAGATCGAGCATCCGCGCCGGCCGTCGCTGCCGACTGGCCGCGCTGGAAGCATGTTCAAGAAACTCAAGACCTGGTTCCGCGGCGAATTCTGACGCGGAACCTGCACCACCCGGGCTCGCCCGGTTGCAACACCGGCAACACGACGCAACACCGGCAACACCGGCAACACATAACCCACACAGCCGCAACGACGGCATGCAGCACGAAGGCAGGACGCCCGAATGCCCATGCAATCGAAAGCGGATACAACGAGGACACGGACATGGCGCATTTTGAACTGATCGAAAAGATGGCACCCAATGCGGTGATCAAGGTTGTTGGCGTGGGCGGCGGCGGCGGCAATGCCGTGGCGCACATGGTCAACTCGGCAGTGGATGGCGTGGAATTCATCACCGCCAACACCGACTCGCAGGCCATCAAGAATTGTGGTGCCAAGCTGCAGCTGCAGCTGGGTACCAATGTCACCAAGGGCCTGGGCGCAGGCGCGAATCCGGAAGTCGGCCGCCAGGCTGCGCTGGAAGACCGTGAGCGCATCATGGACGCGCTGCAGGGTGCGGACATGGTGTTCATCACCGCTGGCATGGGCGGTGGCACCGGTACCGGCGCTGCGCCGGTGGTGGCACAGCTGGCCAAGGAAATGGGCATCCTGACCGTGGCCGTGGTCACCAAGCCGTTCCCGTTCGAAGGCCGTCGCCGCATGCAGGTCGCGCTGAAGGGCATCGAAGAACTGAGCCAGCACTGCGACTCGCTGATCACCATCCCCAACGAGAAGCTGATCACCGTGCTGGGTCGCAACGCGACCATGATCCAGGCCTTCCGTGCCGCCAACGACGTGCTGCAGGGCGCCGTGCAGGGCATCGCCGACCTGATCGTGCGTCCGGGCCTGATCAACGTCGACTTCGCCGACGTGCGCACCGTCATGTCCGAAATGGGCCTGGCGATGATGGGTACCGGTACCGCCCGCGGCGATGACCGCGCGCAGGCCGCGGCCGAGTCGGCCATCCAGAACCCGCTGCTGGACGATGTGAACCTGGCCGGTGCCAACGGCATCCTGGTCAACATCACCGCCGGTGCCGACTTCACCATGGCCGAGTTCGACGAGATCGGCCGCACCATCGACGGCTTCGCTTCGGAAGACGCGACCGTGGTGGTGGGTACCGTGCTCGATCCGGACATGCAGGACGAAGTGCGCGTGACCGTGGTCGCCACGGGCCTGAACCGCGTCTCGGCCAGCAAGACCCAGCGTCCGGGCGAGCGTGCACCGATCAAGCTGGTCCGCAACGCCACCACCGGCCAGCCGGAGTTCGGCGAGTTCGACAACGGCGGCGATGCGGTGTCCAAGGCTGTCGGCGGCATGGGCCTGGGCCTGCGTCGGGCCAGCAGCGACAGCGTCGCAGCTTCCACCCCGTCGGCTCCGGCCTCCTCGGCCCCGGCCGCGGCGGAACTGCCGAACGATTACCTGGACATCCCGGCGTTCCTGCGCCGCCAGGCGGACTGATCGACGCTGCCCGGGGCTTGTCCCCCCCGGGTTGCGCCACCATGTCCTGAAAACGCGGGCGCCGGGCCAGGATGGGCCCGGCCGCCCTGCTTCACGCGCGTCCTACCGGCGCGCCGGTGCGTCCTGCCGGCGTTTCAGCCGGGGTAGGGGACCCTGCGTGTTAATCTAATGTGTCACTTCCGGTCGTCCCCCCATGATCCAGCAACGCACCCTCAAGAACACGATCCGCGCCACCGGCGTAGGCCTGCACAGCGGTGACAAGGTCTACATGACCCTGCGTCCGGCGCCGGTCAACCATGGCATCGTGTTCCGGCGCGTGGACCTGGACCCGGTGGTGGAAGTACCTGCGAAGGCCGAACTGGTCACCGAAGTGACCCTGTGCACCGGCCTGACCTGCAACGACGCCAAGATCCAGACCGTCGAACACCTGATGTCGGCCCTGGCCGGCCTGGGTGTGGACAACATCATCGTCGAACTGTCCTCGGCCGAGCTGCCGATCATGGACGGTTCGTCCGGCCCGTTCGTGTTCCTGCTGCAGTCGGCAGGCATCGTGGAACAGGATGCGCCCAAGCGCTTCATCCGCGTGCTGAAGACCGTGGAAGTGACCGAGGGCGACAAGGTGGCCCGCTTCACTCCGTATGAGGGGTACAAGCTGGGCTTCACCATCCAGTTCGACCACCCGATGATCCCGGCCAAGCAGTCGCGCCAGGAAATCGAGTTCTCGACGATGGCCTACACCAAGGAAATTTCCCGCGCGCGCACCTTCGGCTTCATGCGCGACCTGGAATACATGCGCGAGCGCAACCTCGGCCTGGGCGGTTCGATGGACAACGCCATCGTGCTCGATGAGTTCCGCGTGCTCAACGAAGACGGCCTGCGCTACGCCGACGAATTCGTGCGCCACAAGATCCTCGATGCGATCGGCGACCTCTATCTGGCCGGCGGCCAGGTGCTGGGCGCCTACGAGGGCTTCAAGTCCGGCCACGCGCTCAACAACAAGCTGGTACGGGCGCTGATGGCCGATGCCACCGCTTGGGAATGGGTCACTTACGACTCGCCGGCGGTGCCGGACCCGGTTGTGTACGCCACGCCGGCCTTTGCCTGATTCCACAGGCTATTGATTTGAAAGACAAAAGCGCCGCCTTCCAGGGCGGCGTTTGCGTTTCCGACGTTCCTTGAGGCGCTGGCGCAGTGGGTGACGCGACGGCCGGGCCGAGGTCACGGTTTTGTGAACCTGTTGGATCGGAAGCCTGAATTTAACGTTGTTTTAACAACAATCTAACGACTGCCCCACCGGGGCCAGCTAGGATGCGACCCGGCCCCCGAAATGTTTCACGCTGCGGTGACACGCGCGACGGGGAGTGGAGCAGGACGCTCCGCTGCTTTCAGGTTTCCCGCTTCGGTTTCGAAGGAAGGTCCTGTAGAGCTGCCAAGGCGTCGCGTAGCCCTTTGTGCGTGGCGGCTGAAACTGCGTGGGGTCCATTCCGGTTGTCGAGCGCTGGGGAGCGCGTGGGAGTGGGAGACGCAGTCTTGACGGTCACCTTGGTGGCCTTCAGCCCGATGGACCGGGCCGCGTCGAGCAACTGGGCTTCGGCAAGCCGCAACTTGGCATGCCAGACCGGGGACTCGACGAGAAAAACGAGGTGTTCCCCGTCCACATTGGCCAGCCGGCAACGGCTGCGCAGAGGTGGCGGCAACTGGGGGCGCAACTGACGGTCCAGCGCGTCGAGCCATAGGGCACGCCGCAGCGGGTTCCCGCTTTTGTCCGCCATCACTACATCCAGGGCCGGTTTCGGTCTGGATGCGGGACGAACGCTGGATTTCGGCTCAGACATGAAAACTCACCGATGGCATTCAAAAAGATCGTAATCAAAACGCGTGAAGGACAGGCCAAATCGGCGCTCACGCGTTTGCGGTTCTACTTCGAGGACCGCCCCCGAGCCCTGCTGGGCAGCGTGCTCGGCGCAGGTTGCATTATCGGCCTTGCCGGCGGCATTGGCGCCAGTGCGCTCAATGATTCGCGCCTGCAGGCCAAGGTCGACCGCCAGGAGGCCGAGCTGGCCAAGGTCCAGCGCGATGCGCAGACCCAGGTCAACGCGCTGGCCGCCCGCCTCGGCGAGCTGCAGGCACAGGCCACCCGCCTGAACGCCCTGGGCGAGCGGCTGACCCAGATGGGCAAGCTGGAAGACGGCGAATTCGACTTCAACGAGACCCCCGGCCTCGGTGACGGCGATGCCGGCGGCCCGACCGCCGACATCCCGGTGAAGGACGTCAACGCCGACTTACAGGTGCTGGAGCAGCGCTTCGCTGCTTCAGGCCGCCAGTTGTCGGTGATGGAATCGCTGATGTTCGACCACCAGCTGCAGCAGAACGCCGTGCCCTCGCGCATGCCGATCCGCAACAGCTATGTCACTTCCGGCTTCGGTACCCGCGCCGACCCGTTCGGTCGCGGTGCCGCTACCCACAAGGGCATGGACTTCCACGCCCGCGTCGGTGACCCGGTGATGTCGGTGGCCGACGGCGTGGTCAGCTTCTCCGGGGTCAAGGGCGGCTACGGCAACGTGGTCGATGTCGACCACGGTAATGGCTACGTCACCCGCTACGCGCACAATTCGCGCCTGGTGGTGAAGGTCGGCGACCTCGTCCGCGCCGGCCAGGAAGTGGCCAAGGCCGGTTCCACCGGTCGTTCGACCGGCGCCCACGTGCACTTCGAGGTGTGGGAGAACGGCAACGTGGTCAACCCGCGCAAGTTCCTCGGCGACGGCGGCAATACCCCGGTCGGGCGCATCACCCGCGGTTGATTGCAACGCCGGGCATGGCCCGGCGCTACCGGGACGCCGTCGGATCCCGGCGGTAGAGCGGGGCCACGCCCCGCGAGCGCGAAGCGCGGCCGCCAGGACCCCGGTCCCGGCCGCCTGGACGACCGCAAAGGGTTGAAACCCCTGCCGCCCATCCCAAGCTACAATGGGTGTTGCCATCGACAGGGCGCCAGGCGCCCTGTTTCGTTTGCGGCGGACGGATCCTCCCGGAGCCGTGCGGCATTCCCATCCAACCCGGTTCCTTCAATGATCAACAGCCTGCTTACCCGCGTATTTGGCAGTCGTAATGAACGACAGCTGCGCCAGCTCAACCGCATCGTCGCCAAGATCAATGCGCTGGAGCCGGAGATCGAGAAGCTTTCCGACGAGCAGCTGCAGGCCAAGACGCCGGAATTCAAGCAGCGCATCGCCGGTGGTGAAGCCCTGGACAAGGTGTTGCCGGAAGCGTTCGCGGTCTGCCGCGAGGCCGGTCGCCGCGTGCTGGGCATGCGCCACTACGACGTGCAGCTGATCGGCGGCATGGTGCTTCACCTGGGCAAGATCGCAGAAATGCGCACCGGTGAAGGCAAGACCCTGGTGGCGACCCTGCCGGTGTACCTCAACGCGCTGGAAGGCAAGGGCGTGCACGTGGTCACCGTGAACGACTACCTGGCCCGCCGCGATGCCGCGCAGATGGGCAAGCTGTACAACTGGCTGGGCCTGAGCGTGGGCGTGGTCTACCCGGGCATGCCGCACAGCGACAAGCGTGAAGCCTATGGTTCGGACATCACCTACGGCACCAACAACGAATTCGGTTTCGACTACCTGCGCGACAACATGGCGCTGTCCAAGGCTGACCGCTACCAGCGCGGCCTGCACTACGCCATCGTCGACGAAGTCGACTCCATCCTGATCGACGAAGCGCGTACCCCGCTGATCATCTCCGGCCCGGCCGACGATTCCCCGGAGCTGTACATCCGCGTCAACCGCATCGTGCCGAACCTGGTCAAGCAGGAAGCGGAAGACGGTGAGGGTGACTTCTGGGTCGATGAGAAGGGCAAGCAGGTGCACCTGTCCGAAGCGGGCATGGAGCACGCCGAACAGCTGCTGGTCGAAGCGGGCATCCTCGATGCCGAGACCGAAGGCCTGTACGCCGCGCAGAACCTGACCGTGGTCCACCACCTCAACGCCGCGCTGCGCGCGCACGCCATCTACCAGCGTGATGTGGACTACATCGTGCGCGATGGCGAAGTGGTCATCGTCGACGAATTCACCGGCCGTACCCTGGCCGGCCGCCGCTGGTCCGATGGCCTGCACCAGGCGGTGGAAGCGAAGGAAGGCGTACCGGTCCAGCGCGAG
>NZ_QAIJ01000049.1:0-7874 GCF_003060985.1 Stenotrophomonas sp. HMWF023 | reverse complement strand
CAACACCCTGGAAGCCAACCGTGTGTATGCCACCAAGCTCGCCGAGACCACGCAGAACTTCCTGCTGGCCGCGCAGCAGCAGCTGGCCTATGCCGCCACCCGGCTTGGCAACAGCGACATGGATCCGGCCCAGGCGCAGGATGAAGCCAGCCGCCTGCAACTGCAGTCCAGCAGCTTCAATTCTTCGCTGGTCGTGGCCAGCGATGGGCGGGTGATCGCGACCTCGCCGCAGAGCCTGCAGCTGCAGGGCGAGATCCTGCGCAGCGCTGGCAGCAAGGCGGCGCTCGAGCGGCGCGAGCCGATGATCAGCGATCCCTACCAGTCGGCCACCGGCAAGCTGCTGATCTCGATATCGCACCCGGTATTCGACCGCAGCGGCCAGTACCGTGGCTATGTCAGCGGCACGCTGTACCTGCGCCAGCGCAGTGCGCTCAACACCCTGCTGGGTACGCATTACTACCGCGACGGCTCCTACCTGTACGTGGTGGACCGCCATGGCCGCATGATCTACCACAACAATCCCAAGGAAGTGGGCACGTATGCGCTGAACAACCCGGCCGTGAAAGCAGTGATGCGCGGCCAGCGCGGTGCACAGCAGGTGCGCAACAACCACAAGGTGGCGATGCTGGCCGGTTACGCGCCCGTCGCAGCAACCGGCTGGGGCATCGTCGCGCAGCGCCCGACCGAGGCGACGCTGCAGCCGCTGTCACGGCTGATGTCGGCGGTGATCTGGAATGCCATTCCGCTGGGCGTGTTGTCGCTGCTGATCACCTGGTGGTTCGCACGGCGCATTTCGCTGCCGCTGTGGCAGCTGGCGCGCAACGTGCAGGATGGCGAAGACACCGGCAATGCGATCAGCCACGTCAATGGCATCCAAGCTTGGTACTTCGAAGTGGCGCAGCTGAAACAGGCCGTGCTGTACAGCTTCAATGCGCTGCAGGATCGGATCGGCACGCTCAACCGGGCCAGCCGCACCGATCCGCTGACCGGCCTGCTCAATCGTCGCGGACTGCAGCAGGCGCTCGACGCACTGCAGGCGCAGGCCCTGCCGTTTGCGATCCTGACGCTGGATATCGACCGCTTCAAGTCGATCAACGACAGCCACGGTCACGACGTCGGTGATGCGGCCATCGTGCATATCGCCGAACAGATGCGCCGCCATTCGCGCGATACCGACGTGCTGTGCCGCGCCGGCGGCGAGGAGTTCCTGGTGCTGCTGCCGGGCGTTGGCGTCGAAGCGGCCCGGCAGACCGGCGAGCGCCTGCGCCAGGCCATCGCCGACGAGCCCTTCGCTCCGGTGGGCACGATCACCGTGTCCTTGGGCGTGGCCCACTTCCCCAGTTTCCACACGGATCCGGAACAGGCACTGCGCCTGGCCGACAAGGCCTTGTACCTGGCCAAGGAACAGGGCCGCAACCGGGTCGTGGTGTACCCGCACGCCGATTGAGCACCTCGATTCAAGCGGGATGCGCCGGGACAGAGCCGGCGCATCCCGCAATGACACATCAGCCCAGCGGGGTCAGCAGGCGTGGGCCTTCCTGCGCGCGACCGACCATGTACACACCACCTTCGGGCAGCAGGTCGGTTCCGGCGACCTGGGTTTCCTCGCCGGTCTTCCACGGCGCCCGCTGACGCGGGCCTGGAATGTAGGCGGCCCAGCGCCCGTAGCGCTCGCGCGAATCCTCGAAGGCGAATCGCACCGGTACCCGCACGGTCCAGAACTCGCGATCCTTTGCCTCGCCAGTGGTGGGCGGGGTGAACGTCCAACGCTTCGCGTTCCTGACGCTGGCCTTGGCCAGGATATCGCGCAGCTGGCTCATCACGCGTGCGGTGCCAACCACAGTCAGATTGGTCTGCTCAGCGATCACATCAGCCACCGTGCCATCACGGCCGACCTTGACCATCAACATGACCGTGCCCTCGCCCTGCATGGTCAACGCCTGCGGTGGGTACTCCGGCGCGCGCAGTCTCTCGCTGGTCACCTTGTCGGTGCTGACCTCGCGCTTGCCACCTGCTTTGCTGAAATTGGCATCGACCAGCCGCACACGCATGCTACCTTCGTCCGGGTTGTCGGCCATCAGCCGCAGGCGAACCGCCGTGCGTGCCTGCACGGGCTTGCCATCGACCCGCACCGGTTCGAAACGCCAGCCCTGCACGGTGTTTTCCACGAAACCGGCAATACCCGCATCGACTTTTTCGCGACGGTCGAGCTGGAACCCTTCAACCTGGCCTTCGCGGCCGATGTCGATGACGCCGCTGAGAGTCATGCTGGCCTCTGCCTGCCTGCGAACCTCGCGCGCGGTCTGCGCAGCGGCGGTATCGATCAGCACCGCACCGCCAGACACCGCAAGGGCCAGCGCGAGGAAAAGAGAAGAACGCATCACAGCCACTCCTTGTGCATGAAGACGATGAAGTCTGACGCCCAGGCCGATGCAACCTGGGGTCGGTTGGCCGACATCACTGCTCGGCAAGCGGGGTCAACAGACGCAGCCCGCGGGTGGCGCTGTCGACCATGTACACGCCGCCGGCCGGCAACAGGTCACTGCCGACCTGCGCGGCATCCTCGGTGGTGCGCCACGGAGCCTGCTGGCGCGGGCCGGGAATGTAGGCTTGCCAGCGTCCGTAGGGGCTGGGCGGTTGCTTGCTGCCCTTCTCGCTCAGCGCGAAGGTGACCGGCACGCGCACGGTCCAGAACGCCAGGCCTTTGTCCTCACCGGAGGTCGGCGGCGTGAACGTCCACTTGCGGGCCTCGCTGATGCTGGCCTTGGCCAGCATGTCGCGCATCTTCTTCATTACGTGTTCGGGTGCGACCACGCCCATGTTCACCTGTTCGGCGACGACATCGGCAACCGCACCGTCACGGTCGATCTTGACCAGCAGCATCACCTCGCCCTGTGCACCGACGCGGAAAGCCGCTTCCGGATAGCGCGGAGGCCGCACCTGCTCGGCGGTCACCGCATCGGTGGCCTTGTCGTCATATTCGCTGAAGTCCACGCTGGTCATGCGCACTTCCGTGTTGCCGTCGGCCCCGGGCCGGCCCAGCAGGCGCACGCGCAACGGTGCATGTTTCGCCACGGGCCTGCCGTCCACCAGGGTGGGTTCGAACTGCCACTTGCGGATCGTGCCGTCCACGAACGCAGCGATGGCAGGCGCGATCGATGCCTGCTGGTCGAGTACGAGGCCGCTGACCGCGCCATCTGCGGCGACATCGATGTTGCCGGTCAAGACCATGCTGGCTTCGGCGGTGGCACGCACCGCGCGCGTGCTCTGCGCTGCGGCATCAGTGCTGAGCAGGGAGCCAGCCGTGCCGATCGCAAGCGCGAAGGCGAGAAACAGCGGAGAACGCATCATGGCCCGATCCTTGGTGATGAAAGTGCCGAGATTACCCCAGTTCCCCGCCGTCGGCACAGCCGATCACGCCAACCGCTGCGCAGCCGAATAGGGTGGCGTGTCCGGATAATCACCCACCGCAAAGCGCGCCTGCAGCCCCTGCCACCAGGCGGGGTCGAACAGATGCCGATAGTGCTCGCGTACCGCTGCCAGCTCCTGCGCCGGCAAGCCCATGAAAGGCCCGAACCTCTCCGGGAATACATCGCGCGGGCCGACATGGAACCAGGGCTCGTCGGCCATCGCTTCTTCGGCGGAGCTTGGCGTGGGCCAGGCACGGAACACGCAGTCGCTGACCAGGCACAACTCGTCGTAGTCGTAGAACACGGCACGGCCGTGGCGCGACACGCCGAAGTTCTTCGGCAGCATGTCGCCGGGGAAGATGTTGTTGCGCGCCATGTCGGTGATCGCCTGCGCGTAGTCGAGTACGGCTGCACGCACGGCCTCGCCGGCCTGCTCGCGCAGGTAGAGGTTCAGTGGCCGGAAGCGACGCTGCACGTAGCACAACGCGATCTCCACTTCGTCGCCATCCACGCGCACGCTCTGCGCGCACTGCTGCAGCAGCTCGTCCAGCAACGCCGGGGCAAAGCGTTCACGCGGGAAACGCAGGTGCCGGTAGGGCTGTGCATCGAGCAGGCGGCCGACGCGATCGAGGTTGAACACCAGCGCGTACTTTTCCTCCACCTGCTGCCGCGACATCGCCTTGGGCCAGGCGAAGCGGTCGCGGATCAGCTTGAACACCAGCGGATAGCTGGGCAGGGTGAACACCGCCATGACCATGCCCGGCGTGCCTTCGGCATGCGCCAGGCGCTCGTTCGGGTGTTCATTGAAGTGGCGAAAGAACGTCCGGTAGCGCTCAGTCTTGCCCTGCTTGGCGCGTCCGAGCACGGTGTAGATCTCATCGATCGGCTTGCCCGGCAAAAGGCTGCGCAGGAACACCACCGCATCGCCAACGGTGGCCAGGTTGGCCTGGAAATAGCTGCGTGACACGCCGAACAGGTGGGCCACATCGCGGCGCCGGGTCAGCACGGCATCGGCGCGCAGGCCCTGGTCGTCGTTGACCAGCGCGATCACGCAAGGTGAGAAGCGGTGTTCGCCGAACACGCGCCCGACCAGATAAGCGCGACGCTCGCGGTAGAACACGGTATCGAGCAGTTCGATGCTGCGCACCGGTGTGTCGCCCCAATGCGCCAGATCATCCTGCAGGCGCACGGCGATGGCGGCGGCACAGCGCAGCTGGTGCGCATACGGAACATCGAAGCGGTAGTCGGCCAGCACCCGCTGCAGCGCCTCCACCGGCCGCGTCGGCGAGACGGCATAGGTATGCCGCGCTACCGGATGGGTGATCGCATCGGAGGGCTCGACATCGAAGGCGATGAACTCCACTTCCGGATCCACGCCGCGGATGGCGAACAGACGCCGCGACAGGGTGTTGTAGAAGGTCTTGTACAGCTCGGCGTCGATCAGGCCCTGCAGCAGGGCGCTGTAGTGCGCGTGCACCTGCAGCCACAGCGCGCGTTCGCTGATGGCGTCACCGGCCAGCCGTCGCAGTGCATCCATCTGCTCGGCGATGCACTGGTCGTAAAGGGCGATGCGCTCCACCGCATCGTGCCGCGCCGCTGCCCAGTCGCGCTGCTGGAAACGCACGCGGGCACGCGCCGAGATCGCGGCGAATCGCGCGTGATAGTCCTCGAAGCCATCACGGATCGCATCAGCGATGCGCGGTGCCAATTCGGTTGCAGTGACAGGATCGGACATGCACGACGTATCCGGGGGAACCGACCTCACCATACGCTGGCGTGGGGTAGCTTGTGTAGAGCCGAGCCGCGCTCGGCTGCTGCTGCCTCAGAGAACCAGACAAACGCAACCATTCCTACAGACCCCGGGCGACTGCATTGCCTACTCTTTCAGGCCCATAACGGCATGAAGTGACGCATGCAGCAAATGACCCTGATCCCACGCATGGAGGAAGGCAACGTAATCCCGCAACGGGTACGCGACGGCTACATCAGCGCGACAGCGCTCTGCCAGTCCGTCGGCAAGCGCTGGTCCGACTACCGCGCATTGAAATCGACCGGCGAGTTCATCGAGGAGTTGACCACGCAGACCGGTCTGGCAGAGGACCAGCTCATCCATGTGGTGTCCGGGGGCAATGCAGCGATGCAGGGCACCTGGATCCACCCCTACCTGGCCATCAATCTCGGCCAGTGGCTGTCGCGAAAATTCGCGGTGAAGGTGTCGCAGTGGGTGGTGGAATGGCAGCAGGGCCGGGCGAACGCGGTCATGCCTGCCCACATCGACCGCTACATGCAGAACCGCTCGAAAGTGCCCTACACGCACTTCTCGATGTTGAACGAGCTGACCCTGAACCTGATCGCGCCACTGGAGCAGGCAGGCTATACGCTGCCGCAGGAGCTGGTGCCGGACATCTCCGAGGGGCGGTTGTTCTGCAGATGGCTGCGCGATCACAAGGGCATCGAGCCCAACACCTTCGACACCTATGAGCACAGCTATCCAGACGGCCGCAACGTGCAGGCAAAGCTCTATCCGAACGAGCTCTACGAAGACTTCCGCCGGCACTTCAACGAAACCTGGCTTCCCCTGCACGCGCCCAGATACTTCGCTGCGCGCGACAAGCAGGCGCTGACGTTCATACGCACGCTCCTGCTGCCTTCGACGTGACATCGCACCGGAACGATCCCTGGCGTGCCGTGCAGCAGCCAGGGACGTCCCCACCGACCCGGCTCAGATCGCCAGTTCGGCCTCCACGTCCTGCACCTTGCGCCGCGCCAGGGCGAGGTTGGACTTGGTCCGGTCCAGCACGATGTAGAAGAACAGGCCCTTCTTCTTCGCCACCGGGCGCATGATGTGGTACGCCTTTCCGAGCGAGATCAGGATGTCCTCGATGCCATCGTTGAGGTTGAGCGAGGCGGCGGTTTTCATCTTCGCGCGGATCACTTCGGTATTGCCGGCGGCAGCCACTTCCATGTCCATGCCCGAACCGGCTTCACCCAGCAACATGCCGCTCTCGTAGTCGACCAGCGCCACGGCCTGCGCGCCATCGATGCCCATCAGTGCAGTCAACGAATCATTCAATCCAGCCACGTTGCACCCCTCTCAATGTTGGTTCGAGCCCCTCGTTCCCCTGCGGCCGGGCTCACGATCCGCTGAGTTCGGCCAGGATCGCCTGGCCACATTCCCTGCTCTGCCACAGCACCTGACCGATCACGCTGCGCTGGTCGCAGGCCGCCATCAGCAGCAACGGTGCTCGTCCTTCGGCCTGGATGGCCAGCATCAGCACCTTGCCGCCAGCAGCCTCCAGCATCAGCGTCTGCAGATCGCCCAGAGCCAGCTCGCGCCCTACCGCCGCGGCGAGGGCCAGCATCGCGCTGGTCATCGCCGCCAGGCGTTCACCGCGCCCCTCAGCACCGGCGCTGACCAGGGCAAAGCCATCGACGCTGGCCAGCACCACGGTCCGTACTCCTTCCACCCGTTGCTGCAGGTCCTGCAGCAACGGCTGCAGGCGCTCACGCTGCTGCGCGTCCGGCAACGGTGCGCCTTGTCCATCAGCCATGTGCGGCCACCAGTGCATGCGCTTCCATTTCGCTCATCAGTACGTCCATCAGCAGCAGTCCTTGTTCGCGATCACGCGCATCCACTGCCAGCAACGGCAGCGGCTGGCCATCGAGCCGGGCGCGATCGGCCCAGTCATCCAGTGCCGCTGCCGGCACCTGGTCAAGATGGGTCACCGCCACCACCAGCGCCAATGCCGGACCGAACGGGCGCAGCACCTGCAGGTAGGCATCCAGCTCGGCGGCCACCCCGGCCCGGCGCGCATCCAGCAGCAGCACGGCACCGCGCGCGCCCTGCAGCAGGATCGGCCACAGGAAATCGAAGCGCTGCTGGCCGGGCGTGCCATAGAGACGCAGGCGCTCGCCGTTGGGCAGGTCGATATCGGCGTAGTCCAGCGCCACCGTCGTCGACGCCTTGTCCGCACCCGCGCGGTCGCTGTTGGCCACATCGGTGTCGACCACGGCACCGGCGGCGATGCTGCGTACCAAGGTCGATTTGCCGCTGCCCATGCCGCCGAGCACCACCACCTTGTGCTCACGCATCGCGGTCACTCCCGCGCAGCGTGCGCCACAGGCGTGCGAGCAGGCTGGTGTCGGCAGTACTGGCGCGTGCGCCCGCCAGCGGTGCGGTAGGCGCGACCTGCAGCTGTGCATAGCCACACAGGTAGGCGGCGTGGATGAAATCGCGCACGGCGGCGGCGGGGAGATCCAGCAGCATCGCGCATTCGTCCACTGTGCAGGCACGCTTGAGCAGCAGCGAACACAGACGGAAGCCATCGTGATCGTGGCCGAGCACGCGGAAATCCGGCCAGCGCAGCAGCTTCACCGAGGCCCCGCGCAGGCGCTCATCCAACGCCTGCCAGTGGCGGCTGCGCTGTGCCCATTGCCACAGCAGCGGACGCAGCGGCAGTCGCG
>NZ_QAIJ01000297.1:0-1044 GCF_003060985.1 Stenotrophomonas sp. HMWF023 | reverse complement strand
ATCTCGCGGGGCCGGTGCAGCGCGCCGAAGTCTTTCTTCCACAACGTGTAGGCCAGCATGGCCACCAGCAGCACCAGCACCAGTGGCCGCACCGCATCCTTGGGCAACAGGCTGACCGCCGTAGCGCCAAGGAAGGAGAACACGAAGGCCGTACCGGCGGCGAACAACACCGGCTTCCACGGGAAGCGCACGTTGCGTGCATAACGCCACGCCGCCGCGCCGGTACCGAACATCGAGCTGAACTTGTTGGTGCCGAACAGCATCGCCGGCGTCTGCTGCGGCAGCACCGTGAACAGGCCCGGCAGCTGCACCAGTCCGCCGCCACCCACGGCCGCGTCGACCAGGCCGGCAATGAAGGCGATCGCCACCAGCCACCACAACTCAGGAGGAATCATTTCCAGCACGGCGATCGATCGAAGTGAGGGCGCGACAGCATACGCCTGTCACATTGCCGCCGCCCACGCGACAATACCCGCATGAGCCGAACCGCCCCCGATCCCTGTCCCTGTGGCCTGGCCGCCGACTACGCCGCCTGCTGCGGTCGCTTCCATGCCGGCGGCGACGCGCCCGATGCCGAGCGTCTGATGCGCTCGCGTTACAGCGCCTATGTGCGCCATCTGCCGGACTACCTGCGTGCCACCTGGCATCCGGATACCCGTCCCGCAGAACTGTCGCTCGATGATGCCCCGGGCCAGCGCACCCAATGGCTGGGCCTCACCGTGCAGGACCACCAGGTTACCGGCACCGACAGCGCCGAGGTCCGCTTCACCGCCCGCTACCGCGTCGGTGGCGGCAGCGCGGTGAAAATGTCCGAGCACAGCCGCTTCCTGCGGATCGAAGGCCGCTGGTACTACCTCGACGCCGTCTGAGCGTGGCTGCCGCGCACGGCCAGCACCCGCTGGCCGCCATGCGCACACACGCGGTTGCGACCTTCCTCCTTGGCCGCATACAGCGCCTGGTCGGCCGCTTTGACCACCCCGGCCGGACGCGGATCGACCCGGCTGTCGGCCAGGCCGATGCTGACGGTCACCTGCACCACCGCAC
>NZ_QAIJ01000048.1:0-2269 GCF_003060985.1 Stenotrophomonas sp. HMWF023 | reverse complement strand
CCCTTCACGTCGTGCGGGAAGCCGACCACGGCGGCCTCGGCCACCTTCGGGTGCGAGACCAGCGCGCTTTCCACTTCGGCGGTGCCGATGCGGTGGCCGGACACGTTGATCACATCGTCCACGCGGCCGGTGATCCAGTAGTAGCCGTCTTCGTCGCGGCGGCAGCCGTCACCGGTGAAGTAGCTGCCCGGGTAGGTGCGGAAATAGGTATCGATGAAGCGCTGGTGGTCGCCGTACACCGTGCGCATCTGGCCCGGCCAGGAATCACGGATGATCAGGTTGCCTTCGGTCGGGCCGTCCTTGATCTCGCCATCGGCGTTGACCAGGGCCGGCTGCACGCCGAAGAACGGCAGGGTGGCCGAACCCGGTTTCAGATCCATCGCGCCGGCCAGCGGCGAGATCAGGATGCCGCCGGTCTCGGTCTGCCACCAGGTATCGACGATCGGGCAACGGCTGTCGCCGACCACCTCGTAGTACCAGCGCCAGGCTTCCGGATTGATCGGTTCGCCGACGCTGCCGAGCAGGCGCAGCGACGCGCGCGAGGTCTTCTTCACCGGCTCCTCGCCTTCGCGCATCAACGCGCGGATGGCGGTGGGGGCGGTGTAGAAGATCGACACCTTGTGCTTGTCGATCACGTTCCAGAAGCGCGACGTATCGGGGTAGTTCGGTACGCCCTCGAACATCAGCGAGGTCGCGCCATTGGCCAGCGGGCCGTACACGATGTAGCTGTGGCCGGTGACCCAGCCGACGTCGGCGGTGCACCAGTAGATGTCGTCCTCGCGCAGGTCGAAAACCGCTTCATGGGTGTAGGCCGCGTACAGCAGGTAACCGGCGGTGGTGTGCAGCACGCCCTTCGGCTTGCCGGTGGAACCGGAGGTGTAGAGGATGAACAGCGGATCCTCGGCGTTCATCGGTTCCGGTTCGCAGCTGGCCGGCTGGCTGTCGACCACATCATGGAACCAGCGGTCGCGCGGGGCCTGCATGTCCACCGCGCCGCCGGTATGGCGCACCACCAGCACGGTTTCAACGGTATTGGTGCCGGGCAGCTTCAGCGCCGCATCGACGTTGGCCTTCAGCGGAATCTTCCGGCCACCACGCAGGCCTTCGTCGGCAGTGATGATCAGCTTGCTCTGGCAATCGCTGACACGGTCGGCGATCGAGTTCGGCGCGAAGCCACCGAACACCACCGAGTGGATCGCGCCGATGCGCGCGCAGGCCAGCATGGCCACGGCAGCATCGACGATCATCGGCAGGTAGATGGTGACCCGGTCGCCCTTCTTGACGCCCAGGTTGCGCAGCGCGTTGCCGAGACGGCAGGTGCGCTCGTACAGCTCGCGATAGGTCACGTGCTGGGCCGGCGCATCCGGGCTGTCCGGCTCGAACAGCAGCGCGGTCTTGTCGCCACGCTTTTCCAGCTGACGGTCCAGGCAGTTCACGCTGGCGTTGAGCTCGCCATCTTCGAACCACTTGATGTGGAAGTCGGCCAGGTCGTAGCTGACGTTCTTGATCTTCGTCGGCTTGCGCGACCAGTCCAGCCGCTCGGCGGCCTTGCCCCAGAATGCATCCGGATCGGACACCGAGGCCTGGTACTGCTGTTCATAGGAGTTCTTGTCGATACGCGCCTTGGCGGCGAACTGCGGATCGACGGGGTAGAGATCAGCCATGGCACCCTCACTTGCACGTTGACTTTGTGTGTGCAGCCGCAGCATTGCAGCAGCCGTTCCCCCTCAGTTTGCCCCATCCACCCCCGGTCGCGTCACCACTTCGGTTAGACCTTGGTCGAAAGTCGGGCCCCTGCAGGCCCGGGTTCGACCAATGGCCAATAGCCGGTGCGTGCAAACGCCCCGCAGTCTCGGCTCGACCGTGCCCCACGCGCGGCATCACCTTGCCACTTGGGAGAGAGGGCAACATGAGCCACCGTACGTTGAAAGCCGTGCGCAAACCTTTGGCGGCCTGCTTGTTGGTCGCCCTGGTCGCACCGGGCATGGCGTTCGCCGAGACCGCCAAAGAGAAGGCACTGGAAGCACGCGTTGCCGAACTGGAGCGGCAGGTACAGGCGCTGCTGTCGTCACAGCAGCAGCAACAGACCCAGATCGTGCAGACCCAGCAGGCGGTCACCGACGTCCGCACGCTGCAGGCCGAACAGAAGCCGGCGGTGCCTGCGGGCAAGCAGCCGATCCAGGTCACCACCATCACCCCCGGTGCGGCGCCGGGTACCACGGTCAAGATCGGCGGCTTCATCAAGGCCGATTTCCTGGCCACCCAGACC
>NZ_QAIJ01000296.1:13115-30819 GCF_003060985.1 Stenotrophomonas sp. HMWF023 | reverse complement strand
ATCGTATTCAGCGAGCCCCGCCGCCGAATTTCGCTAGAATGTCAGTCTATCGCTGAATCCGGTCATCGAGAATGACTCGCATTTCACTGCCTGGCTTTGATCTGGACCCGGACGCGACGGATCGGCCGGCAGTGGCCAGCCGCCTGCAGGTGGCCGACCACGATGCCGAGATTCCAGTGCATGACCACCGCAAGGGACAGCTGATCCTGGCACTTCATGGCGCGGTGACCTGCGAGGTGGCCAATGCGCTGTGGATCGTGCCGCCGCAGTGCGGCGTGTGGATTCCGGGCAGCATGCCACACAGCAACCGGGCCACCGCCAACGCCCGCCTGTGCTATCTGTTCGTCGAGCCGGGCGTTGTCGACCTGCCACTGCACTGCGTGACGCTGTCGATCTCACCGATGGTGCGCGAGATGATCCTGCACCTGGCCGATGTGCCGCAGGACTACCCGCGCGGCGGGCACGTCGAGCGGCTGGCGCGGGTGCTGCTGGACGAACTGGTGGAGATGCCGGCCGAGCGGTTGTACCTGCCGGTGAGCGATCACCCCAAGATCCGTGCGCTGGCTGCGGCGCTGTCGGCCAATCCGGCCGACCGCAGCACCATCAGTGAATGGGCCAAACGCCTGGCACTGGGCGAGCGCACGTTGACGCGCCTGATTGATCGGGAAACCGGTTTATCGTTCGGACGCTGGCGGCAACAGCTGCATCTGCTCGTTGCGATTCGCGAGCTTGCAGGTGGCGCGGCGGTGCAGCGGGTTTCTGAAAGCCTGGGCTACGAGTCGGTGACAGCATTCATCACGATGTTCAAGAAAGCGCTGGGGCAGTCGCCTACGCGGTATTTTGCGGCGCGGCTGCGGAATCAGGATTCTGCTGCTCGTGGCGGTTGACGTTGACTGGCTGAAACGGAGTATCAGCTCTCCCCAAGACTGCGTTTGTCGCGTATCGAATAGATCACTGAAAATATCTTCCAGCCCTGCTCGGTGCGGACCAGTTGCCACATTTCCCTGCCCCAGTTTTGTTTCGCACCGTTGGCGTGGAAGCTGTAATCGAACGACACAGATGCCACATCGCCGTCTGTGTCGATTTTCGTATTGAAGAACTTCTCCTCTCGTGGTTCTGCAGTGGCCACGGCCTCATCGATGAGCGAAATGAAGTTGTTCGATGGGATCTTTCGTGCCTTGATCGCATCGGGCTTGGCCCTGCGGATGTCCGCCAATCGCCGGTCTTCGGACACGAACTGCCAGCCGATGTCTTCCGGTCTATCCGAGGAGAATAAGCTCATGTAGGTCGGTTTGTCCTTGTTGATCAGCGAGGTGCGGAAGGACTCGATCACCTGTTCGATCGCTTCCACATCGGCAGGCGTGCTTTGCTCTGCGCAAGCCGGAAGGCAGGGCAACAGGCAAAGCGCGAGGGTGGTGAGGACCGTTCCTGGAATGTGCATCTTTAGTGTCGGGTTGAAGGGGAGGGCGGGCATGCGCATCAGCGAGCGTACGTGCGCCAGAAGAGCACGCGATTGCCTGTGCTGCTTGTTGCGACGAAGATCGACTTGCCGAATTCGGGCTCGCAACGAAAGAAGGTATAGGAGCGCTTTAGAGCGGTCTCACTCGGCCACCAGCTTCGATTGAACAGCGCCGGCTGGGTAGCGCTGTGGTTGACGGGCCGGCAACCGGGCGGCAACAACAACTGCTTGCTGCGTGGTTTGCTGAAGGCAAGCGCGCTCACGTTTGAATCGAGGTCGTGCACCTCGCGCAGGTCGGTCGCCTCCTCGGGCACCCACGCGGGAATCCAGCCCTTGGCAATCATCTCGGCGTCGACGGCTTCCTGCTTCGTGGCGAAAGAACTGTCCATCACCAGATCCAGATCGCAGGAGGTGAGTATCAAGCAGAGTGCGAAGAGGAGGAGCAGCCTCATGCGGTCTGAAAATGGAGGTAATGTCGGGGTCATAGACGATCCTGCAGCGCATCCTTGCATCACTGGCTTGACGGTGCACGCTAGCACTAATGAAGACTGGAAGCAGTTTGGGGGGTACTCTGATCACCAAGGCAGGGTCGTTGCCGATATCGACAATCGTGACCGACATCCCACGGCTTGACTTGATTATGTAATGGGCTTGCGCGATAACTGCCCCGTGCGGCATGGCCGCATTCCGGAACAGGGACGATCCGAAGCAGGGCGCGACAGGGCGGTGATCCGCCTGTGCGCCTTCGTCCCTCCCGGCGCGGTATTCGCCCAGGAAGGAGAACACGGATGTTCGGACGGACAATGAAGCTGGCATGTGTGGCGCTGACGATGGTCGCGCTTGGCTGCGCGGCCCCTCTTGCCGCGCAGGCGCAGGAAAGCAAAAAAACCTGGCGCATCTCGCAGCCAGGCGGAAATTCGACCCAGTACAAGACCCAGCAGGCAGCGGTGCAGGCGATCCAGAGCCTGCCCGCGCCGAGTCCGTTCCCGCCGGAGTTCCAGATTGGTTGGAAATCCGTCAATTCGATCAAGTCCACCGTGGTCGACCTGGAAGGTAATACTTCAATTACCTACTGGATGGGAAAGTCCCAGCCTTCCGATCCTGAATGGTCGTATCTCAGTACCGATATGTTCCCAACCGAAGAGGCGATGGTCGCTTCCTATCTCGCTTATATCAAGGCATTCAATCCAGTATGCCCGGGTGCAGCCGTCACGCCTACAAGCGAGTGGTATGCGCTCAGCCCGGACATGGAAGGAACCATCGAGACACGTGAATTTGAAGTGATATACATGACCGGCGACAACACAGCCGAGTCGCCGTGCACGCCCTATCCAAGCGATGCGCAGATGACGCGGACTCGGCGCCTAAATTGCCCGGTCCCCTTCACCCAGTGGTCCAACAAGTACGAAGCCTGCGTCAGCGAAGAGTTCGTAGCAACCATTACCTCCAAGACGACGCAGTGCGACAAGGATGGCGGGAATGGCAACTGCCCGACCTCGGGTAACGGCGCCATGAGTGGCATGAGCCCGAACCCCTCCAGCACTTCGGCATCGCAGGAGCCTCCGTGCACTGGAGCGGTAGGCAACCCCTGCGACGTAAAGACCGGCGAGAAGTACGAGATCGCGCAGGACTTCGATCTGGGCTGGATCGCACTGACGCGCTATTACCATTCGGGAATATCCACCTCGTCCGGAGGCTTCGGCCACGGCTGGACACATTCGCTTGGAGCGCAACTGGCACTGGATGGGGCGGGTGGCGCAGGCATCGTTGAAGCCACCGGTTTCCAGCGCGCCTTCAAGAAGATCGGCCAGGTCTACGAGGCTGCTGACAGCAGTGGCGATCGCCTGGTCCAGAATGGGAACTGGACGCTGTACGCGTCCGACGCCATTTCGACATTCGACGATGCGGGCCGGCTCGCCGCGAAGCGCTTTGTGGACGGCACCTCGCTCACCTTCGTCTATGACGATAGCCAGCGCCTCGCTGCCGTTGTGCACAGCAGCGGCCGTACGCTTGAAGTCGTCTACCAGTCCAACGACTACGAAGCCCTGATCAGCTCCGTTCTGGTCGCGGGCGTACCGCAGGCGAGCTATACCTATACCGCGCATGGGCAGGTCGCTACCGTCACGTACGCGGGCGGCGGGGTGCGCACCTATCACTACGAGAATCTGGATTTCCCCCAGCATCTGACCGGCATTACCGCCGAGGATGGGCGCCGCTACAGCACCTTTACCTATGACACCATCGGTCGCGTCATTTCGAGCCAGCACGCGGGTGGCGCTGATGGCGTAACCCTTGCCTACAGCCCCAATGGCGGTGCGGTGGTCACCGATGCATTGGGCCATCAGACCGATTACACGCTGACGCCCGGTGGCGACAGCGCTCCTCCCCGCAAGGTGTCGGGCACGACCGATGCCCAGGGTTCGGTCAGCCGCACTTACTATGATGGCGCGGTCGATTTCCGCCGGCGTCTGGATACCTATACGGACCGGCGCGGCGTCCAGACCAAGCACACTTACAGCGAAGGCGTCGACGCGGTGACGGGCCGACCGGTCAACACCCATACCATCACCGATGCGGTCGGCCTGCCTGAGCAGCGTGTTGTGCAGACCACGCGCGACAGTGTGACCAACGCGGTGCTGGCGACGACCATCGCTCAGCGTGAGACGCGTACCGCCTACAACCCGCGCCGACAACCGATGAGCGTGACCCTGAAGGACCTGGCTTCCGGGCAGACTCGTACGACCACATATACCTATTGCGAGGCTGCGGATGTGGCCGCAGCGGGCAGTTGCCCCGTGGAGGGGCTGCTGAAGAGCGTGGATGGCGCGCGCACCGACGTGGCCGACGTCAGCACCTACGCCTACTACGTCGCAGACGACGCAGGATGCGCGACCAATGGGGCCTGCACCTATCGCAAGGGCGACCTGCGCAGCGTCACCAATGCACTCGGTCAGACGGTGGAGACGTTGGCCTACGACGCCTACGGGCGACCGTTGTCGGTGAAGGATGCCAATGGCGTCGTCACCGACTACGCCTACCACGCTCGTGGCTGGCCCACCTCGGTGACCGTACGCGGCGCCACCACCGCCGAGGATCGATCCACCCAGATCAGCTACTGGCCCACCGGCCAGGTGCAGCAGATCACCGAGCCCGATGGCGGCAGCGTGACCTACGTGTACGACGCAGCACTGCGACTGACTGATATCGAGGACAACGCGGGCAATACCATTCACTACACGCTGGACAATGCCGGCAATCGACTGAAGGAGGACACCCTGGATGCGGGCGGTACCCTGCGCCGCACCCTGGCACGTACCTTCAACACCATTGGCCAGCTAACGGTTCTGAAGGACGCCGGCAACCACGCCACCGGCTTCACCTACGATGCAAACGGCAACCCGCAGACGGTGACCGACGCCCTGCAGCGCGTCACCAGCCAGCAGTACGATCCGCTGAACCGGCTGGCGCGGACCCTGCAGGACGTCGGCGGTGTTGCTGCGGAAATCCGCAGCCAGTACAACGCGCTGGACCAGGTCACCCAGGTAACCGACCCGAAGGGCCTGCACACCACCTACGCCTACAACGGCTTTGGCGATCTGACCGGGCAGGTCAGCCCGGACAGTGGCGCCAGCAGCTTCACCGTTGATGTGGCTGGCAACCGCAAGACCGCCACCGATGCGCGGGGCATCACCGCTACCTACAGCTACGACGCGCTCAACCGCCTGATCGGCATCGCCTACCCAGACCCCAATCTGGATGTGGGCTATAGCTATGACGTGGCACCGGCTGCCTGCGCCGCCGACGAGCGCTTTGCCAAGGGGCGCCTGGGGCAGGTGTTGCACGCGAATGGCAGCACCCAGTACTGCCATGACCGCTTCGGCCAGATCACCCGCAAGGTGCAGACCGTCAACGGTGTCGCCAGTACGCTGCGCTACGCCTACAGCAAGTCCGGTCGTCTGACCGCGTTGACCTACCCGGACGGCAGCGTGGCCGACTACGTACGTGACACCCAGGGCCGTGTCAGCCAGATTGGCCTGACGCGCACCGGCCAGCCGCGCCAGATCGTGGTGAACAACGTGATCTATGCGGCCTTCGGCCCGGCGACCGGTTGGACCTACGGCAATGGTCGCCAGTTGCAGCGCCCGCTGGACCTGGACTACCGCCCGCAGGCCGTGCATGACCCGGCCGCAGGCGGCCTGTCCCTGAGCTATGGCTATGATCCGGTGGGTTCGATCACCGAGCTGAAGAACGGCGCAGGGTCCGAAGTGCTGGCCAAGTACGCTTATGACGCGCTCGGCCGCCTGACCCAGACCCAGGACGGTACGACCGGCACGCCGATTGAAACCTACGGCTACGATGCCACCGGCAACCGCACCTCGCTGATCACGTCGGCAGGGACCGCCAGCTACACCTATCCGGCCACCAGCCACCGGCTGACTGCAGTGGATGGCGAAGCGCGCAACCATGACGCAGTGGGCAACACCACCAGCATCGGCAGCAAGGCGTTCAACTACAACGATGCCAACCGCATGAACGCGGTGAAGCAGGGCAACGCCACACTGGAGAGCTACGCCTACAACCATCGCGGCGAGCGCGTGCTGCGTACCCCGGCCGGTGGTGCGGCTCAGATCACGTTGTACGACGAAGCAGGGCAGTGGTTGGGCAACTACTCGGCCACGGGCCAGGTGCAGCAGCAGGCCATCTGGCTGGACAACTATCCGGTGGGGTTGATCAATCTGCCGAGCAGCGGCGTGCCGGAGCTGGCCTACGTCCAGCCGGATCATCTGGGTACGCCGCGTGTTGTGATCGACTCTGCGCGCGATGTCGCGATCTGGGAGTGGAGCAACAAGAGCGAAGTGTTCGGTGATCAGATTCCTAGTGCTGATCCGGATGGCGATGGCGTGGCGTTCGACTTGGCGCTGCGCTTCCCCGGGCAGCAGTCGACGGATGCGAGTGGGCTGTTCTACAACTACCAGCGGGAATACGACCCTGCAGTGGGGCGCTATTCCCAGAGTGATCCGATTGGGTTGAATTCTGGTGTGAATACATACGCTTATGTATTTTCAAGGCCGATAAGTTTCACCGATCCGAGGGGGCTGAAGACCACCTTGATAACCACCTACGATTTTGGAATTGGGAGTCACTCTGCGATCCATGTCGCAAGGCCCGGACAACCCGACTTCCTATACGATCCAGCAGGTTCGTACGCGCCCGGTGGACGTCGGGGAACTGGTGGGCTTTTCGAGGGGGATGATGCTAGCTTGGCTGGATACAGCAGGTATCAGCGCGCGACTGGAAGCCGTGTTGAGTTCACCGTTATTCACCTGACGCCGGAGCAGGAAGCTACTCTGGTTCAGAATGCAGAGGAATGGGGTGATCCTCGTGGTTTCGGGTGTGCAGCCTCTGTGTCGGGTGCGTTGAGTGGAATGTGTGGTATCAGTCAAACGTTCCGTCCTGGTGTCCTGAATGATATGGCGAAGGAGGCCGAATGCCCGGTCAAGTGAAAGACAGGTTGGTGGCATCTTCAGTTTGTTTCATGCTTTGTGTTGTTATCAACATTGCGGCATGGAGATGGATTGCGGCATTTGTGAAGATTGAGGGAATGCGGATTCCATACGTCGTGCTGATTTCGTTAATTCTGTCTTTCGCATTCTATGGCTTTGCATTGATTCGCAAAGAATGGACGGTACTCGCGGTTGCTGGGATCGGGGCCGCCGCCGGGGTGGTAGGCGGGACTTTCGCCATTACGCTTTCAAATTTGGTAATTGTTGATGGCTTTCAGCGGCTCGTTGTCAGCTTCGAAAGATATGGGGCCATTGCTGCTCTTTGGGACGTCCCGGTATCGCTGCTACTTGGCAGCTGGGCTGTTGGGGCACTTTCTTTCTGCGCTGCGTGGTTGAAGCTCAAGAGAACCTGTGGCGGAAAGGAGAGTGGGCGAAGAACTGGCAGGAATGCCTCTCGTCCGTGAGATGCTGGCTGACGCCGCGGCGTAGCTTTTGAGCTCTCGCTGCGCTTCCCAGGGCAGCAGGCGACGGATGCGAGTGGGCTGTTCTACAACAATCAGCGAGAGTACGACCTGGACCGGCCAGGATTTCGTAGACATCTCAGAGCCATAATCAATGGAAGCGAGAGAGGTGTCTATGGCAAGCAAGCAGTACACGGATGAGTTCAAGGCCGAGGCGGTCAAGCAGGTTACCGAAAGAGGCTTTGCTATAGCCGAGGTTGCCAAGCGGCTGGGGGTCTCATCCCACAGCCTTTACCAGTGGCTCCGCAAGGCAAAGCGCGAGGCCTTGGCGGGCACACCAGAGGGGTCGATGTTGCCGACGCCCAAGGACTCAGCTGAGGTGCGTCGGTTGAAGGCCGAGGTGAAACGTCTGACTGAGTCGCCCAGGGTTTCGTGGGCAGCCGTCAGCCACTCAGGGATGCTCTGAACAACTACTTCGGTAGTGCCGAGCTCTGGCCTTCCAGCTGAGAGACAATGGCGGCAGATGTTGAGTAGCTGTCCATGCATTTGACATTTGGTGATGACGAGGGCTGGGCAAGCGCAAGCGGAGCCGGCGCGAGATCTTGCTTTCCGAGATGGAGCAGGTAATGCCGTGGAAGGCGCTACTGGCTGAGATCGAGCCGCACTATCCGCGCTCAGGTTGCGTGGGCCAACCTCCGTATTTGATAGAGACGATGCTGCGCATCCTGTTGCTGCAGCAGTGGTGCCCGTTGAGCGATACGGGCATGGAGGAAGCGCTGCACGAGATCGCTTCGATGCGGGGCGGCATGGTTGGGTTCATGCCAGATGCGGAAGGGAGTATGGACCACCGTTTGCCAAGGCGAAGCACATTGGCTTTCGCGTGCGAGGGAAGGCCTGATCAAAGCCCAGTGAGCACGGAGTGCGTGGGCGCTGTTGCTTTCGCAGGGGAGGGGCGATGACTTGGGTGTTGGTTGGATTCTATGCGGCTCTCTCGGCGCTCGCGTATTTCGCAATGGTCGGCAGAACTCCCACCAGACGGCTCTTCTCCGCGATTGGAATTATTGCGGTTCAGATAGCTTCGCTTGTGTGGATTCAGATCATTGCAAGAGCGCTGGGCTCGCAGTCCAATCATGGTTCTTATTCTGTGGGAGTTGGTGAGCTCTACCTCGCCATACGCCCCATCCTCTTGTTCAACCTGGCGGTATGCATCGCCCTTGTTCTGATCTTTCTTGTTGCTCTGTCCGGAAAGAAGGACGTCCGATGCCCAGATTCCTAATCTCCGGCGAGATGCCCCTCATCCAGAGGCTGCCTAATAGGTACGAACTGTCCGAACGATTGTTGAAGGATCTCCTGCTCGCCCAGGTGGCGGGCGTGGATGTCGTCGGGTTCGGGGGCGTGTTGTTCCCGTCCAGCACGACTCAGGTCTTAGGCTGTGAAATTACCGCCGGAATGCTTGCCGATGCCGACGGCGTGCCGGTGAGAGCCACTCTGTGCCTGGACGATCACGATCAGCTCTTCGAGCTCGAACTGTGGAAAATGGACTTCTCGCCGATCATCGACGTCGATCTGAGGGGCGCTTTCAGCGATCACTGAGGCTTGCTGAAAATGGTCGCCAATGAAGGGCGTTCCATGACCAAGTACTCCATCACTCGGTCGCCTACGTATTCTTCGGGTTCGCCATCCTGACGGATGCGTTCCACCGCCAGCGGCCTTTCCAGCACGACCCGCAATCCCCTCAACGCGCAATCGGCATCGGCAAGGGCCAGGTAGCACCCGGCTAGTTGATGCAGCTTCGACAGCGATTGGCCATCGGCCACAGTGTGCCAATGTTCCAACCTAATGCTGTGCTTCAGCGGCCATCCGGATGGCCTGTAATTTCGCGTGATTCGGCTTGGTGTAAGTTTCGAACGAACTACTGCCATCGGGGTAGTAGAAGATGGTTCGGTTACCCGATTGCTTGACCTTGGGTCCAACTGACCGGGTCAAGAAGTTTGAATGAAGAACGGGTTCGAAATAGATGCTGCGGGCATGAGGTGCCTTGTACATAAGGTAAAAATGTCCGTTCGTGGTCAGGCTGATGGACTTTCCATGGCCTCCAAGGAACGACTCGTTGAACCATGGGTAGTAGTCCCGTACAACCGTCAGATCCCCGTCGACTTTGAAATCCCAGCTGCCGTGAGGCGAACTGTTGTCATCAAAAATGACAATCATGCCGGCAGGACGGCCGGATTCAATGCCCTCGCCAAACGCGGAGGTGTCTCTGTACTCCGCACCGAAGGTGATATTGCTCAGCGTCCAGTTGCAGCTGCCACCTCCATCCACCGGCACTTTGGCCTCGTACAGTCTGCTCTGCTCCTGCTGGATGGGTTTCAAGTCCATCCGCTGATAGCCATCTCGATCATAGGGAATTCCGGAAGCAGTATGATCGGTGAAGATGCAAGTCTTTGATCGGTACATGACTCGCATTTCCATCGTATCGAGCTCCGTGGGGACCTTGATGGTCACATTGACCACGCCTGCATCGGTGGTGGGCGACAAGCCTCGGTCCGGTAACTCCCTGCCCGGGGTATGGCGGCAGCCGCTGAGAAGCAAGAGGGCGAGGATTGATGCTGGGATGGGAAATTTCATCTGCTGTAGTCCGGGCATGCTGATTTCTTCTGAATGCTGAGAGCTCCGTCGGCATCCGTCTTGAGGCAGAATGTGGCTTCATAGATTGCGGTATGAAGGTACCAGAGATTTGGAATGTGTCGGATTGCTTGAAAGTAGTAGGTTGTGTTCAATTTCAATTGAACATTCTCCCTGTTGTCTTCGGGCCCATCCCGCTCGTAGCCGTCTGGCGTTGAGCCGTATGAAATGCAATTGCCAGGCCTTAGCTTCGTCGGCTTGGCGTCGTCCTTCAGGCTGATGGCCCAGCTTTCGTGTTGGAGTGTGTAGTGCTCCATCAGTAGCAAGTTGGCCACCGGGAACGACCGCTTCGCTTTTTGCGGGATGCAGATCGCGGGTGTGCCATCTATGAGTCTGACATCGGCCTCTTCTCTGACCAGCTGGAACGCGTGCGCCATGTTTGGGGCCACGCTGCAACCGGTGGCCACGAGCAACGCCAAGGTGCTCTTGAAATTCTGCATTGGTCTTCTGATGCCTCCGTCTGCGCAACTCTGAAAGGGCGAGCGATTCAATTGCCCTGATTGCCTTTGCCAGCATTGTCGTGCCGCCAGAAGGATGGGGCGCACGGCAGTCTGGAGTGGCCATAGCACGGGAGGTAATGAGAAGGGCGTCGCGTTTATGCGGGTAAATGCCGGGCCGAAATGAGGCCAGAGACGACACCGGTAGAAGCGTTCACCCCTCCACCTGCAACCGCCCCACAGCCTGCGCACTCAGCGCCAGGCACGCCAGCATCAGCCCTTCCATCACCCGGTCCCCCACATAGTCTTCGGGCTCGCCGTTCTGCCGGGTCCGCTCTGCCGCCAGCAGCACCTCCTGCACCACTCTCAACCCGGACAACGCGCAATCGGCATCGGCCAGCGCCATGCAGCGCCCGGGCAATTGATGCCGCTCCGGCCAGGGCTGCCCATCGGCTGCTGCACCTTTGCCGATACGTTTCAGGTTGGCAATCAGGGTGTTCGCATCCGCGGTGCGCGCAGTTTCCGGCGCGTCTTCGGCGTTGGCTGGGTCACTGTAGGCGTGCAGATGGGGAAGATCAGATCCGTTCATGGCAAGGCTCCGTGCAAGGCAATCGGTAGCCGCCACGCAAGAGGTGGCGGACGGTACGTGGTTCGAATCCGGGTTGATCCCAAGCCGGCGGGCGCGAACGCCCCCACGCACCGCCCGCCATAGCCGGCAGACGGATTGCCAGCCGGCGCCACGGAATGTGGACGCCGACTGGCAAGCGCAATCACTCAGGACCAACACGGGATTCGAAGCCCGGCCACCCGTTTTCGGTGGCATGCCATCTGAGCCCGCGTCGCTGTGCAATGCCAATCAGACGAGTTGTAAATAGCTCGCGATTGAAGACGCTTTCGGCATTGAACCACGCTGTTAAGTATCGGCAGTGCTGGTTGCCGCGATGATCCGCCGCGACCAGGCAATCTGCGACAGGTGTCGTGGTTGGGTGAAGGAGTGGGGGACGGCAGGCGGTTCGAAAACGACAGGGCTGACGGCCCTACCAATCGGTGCATTCGGAGTCAGGGCTCCGGGTTGACGCTTTCAGCGCCCCGGCGCACTCTGAGTGCTCGGGTCGACAACCTGTTCAGGCGCCCAGCGGCATGGTGGGGTCAGGAGTGAAACAGCCATGAGCCAACTCACCGACGGGTTCGGACGCCGCTTCCCGTATCTGCGTCTGTCATTGACCGAGGCCTGCAACTTCCGTTGCAGCTACTGCCTGCCCGATGGCTACCAGGCCGACGGCCGCCCGCGCTTCCTGGCGGTGGACGAGATCGCGCGCCTGGTGCGCGCGTTTGCCATGCTGGGGATGACCAAGATCCGCCTGACCGGTGGCGAGCCCAGCCTGCGCAAGGACCTGGACGAGATCATCGCCACGGTGGCGGCCGTGCCGGGCATCCGCAAGGTGGCCATCACCACCAACGGCACGCTGCTGCCGCGCCGCCTGCCGGGCTGGCACCGGGCCGGCCTGACCGCGCTGAACGTGAGCATGGACAGCCTGCAGCGCGAGCGCTTCAGCACCATCACCGGCCACGACCGCCTGCCGGAAATCCAGCAGGGGCTGGAGATGGCGCAGGCACTGGGCCTGCCGGCCATCAAGCTCAATGCAGTGCTGCTGCGCGGCTTGAACGACGACGAGCTGCCGCAGTGGACGGATTTCCTGCGCGACCGTCCCTTCAGCGTGCGCTTCATCGAACTGATGCGTACCGGCGACAACGAAGCCTATTTCCAGCGGCACCACCTGCGTGCCGAACACATGATCGACCAGCTGCAGGCCGCCGGTTGGCATGAGCGCCCGCGCGCGGCCGATGCCGGCCCGGCGCGTGAATTCAGCCACCCGCAGCATCGCGGCACGGTGGGCATCATCGCTCCGTATTCGCGTGACTTCTGCAAGGGCTGCAACCGTCTGCGCGTGACCGCCAAGGGCGACCTGCGGCTGTGCCTGTTCGGCGAGTTCGGCGTGCCACTGCGCCCGCTGCTGCAGAGCGATGACGACCAGGACGCGCTGCTGGCACGCATCACCACACAGCTTGGCCTGAAAGCGGCCGGGCACGGATTGCACCAGGGCAAGACCGGATTGATCCCGCATCTGGCGTCGATTGGAGGATGAGGAACACGATGAGTGGCGAATTGAATGCGGCCTTCCACATGGCCGATGTGCGCGACAAGCGCGTTACCCGCCGCCGCGCCGTGGCGGTGGGCGAGCTGCATGCCGGACCGGTGGCCTACCCGCTGATTGTCGAGCGCCGCCTGCCCAAGGGCGATGCGCTGGTGATGGCCGAGATTGCCGGCCTGCAGGGGGCGAAGATGGCCTCGATGCTGATGCCGCTGTGCCACCCGCTGCCGCTGGAACTGGTGCAGGTGTACTGCGCGCCGGTGCCGGAGCGGCAGGCGATACGCGTGTGGTGCGAGTGCGCCAGCGAGGCCCGCACCGGTGTGGAGATGGAAGCACTGGCCGGAGTGAACGCCGCACTGCTGACCCTGTACGACCTGAGCAAGCCGGTGGAGCCGGCACTGCGCATCGAGGGCATCCGCCTGCTGTTCAAGGAAGGCGGCAAGCGCGGCCTGTGGCTGCACCCTGGAAGTATGGACGAGAGTGAGCGCGAGCGCTTCCGGCCGCGTCCGCCGAAGGGCTTGCACGGTGCGGCCTGCGCGGTGATCACCCTGAGCGATCGCGCCAGCGAGGGCACGTATGCCGACGAGTCCGGCCCGAAGCTGGTGAGCGGGCTGCAGGCGCTCGGTGGCAAGGTGGTGGCTGCCGAGGTACTGCCCGATGGCGTCGAACCGCTGGCGGGCCGCCTGCGTGCGCTGGCGGGCGAGGGTGTACGCCTGTGCCTGTGTACCGGCGGCACCGGGCTGGGCCCGCGCGACCTGACCCCGGAAGCGCTGCGTTCGTTGAACGCGCGCCCGGTGCACGGCCTGGCGCAGATGGTGCGCGCGTTGAGCGCGCAGCACACGCCGATGGCCTGGCTGAGCCGTGCCGAGGTGGTGCAGCTGGATGACATGCTGGTATTTGCGCTGCCGGGCAGCCCGCGTGCGGCCGCGCAGTGCCTGGACATCCTGGCGCCGGTGCTGGGCCACGCATTGGCGATGGTCGATGGCGGTGGCCACGCATGATTGCCTACAGCGAAGCGCTGCAGCTCCTGATGGAAGCGGCTGCACCGCTGCCGGCCGAGCGCCTGCCGCTGCATGAGGCGGGTGGTCGCATCCTGGCCACGGACATCATCAGCGGGCAGTCGCTGCCGCCGTTCGACAATTCGGCGATGGACGGCTTCGCGCTGCGCGCCAATGGCACGCCGTTCGAAAGTGGTACCGGGTTTGCGGTGCAGGGCTGGCAGGCCGCAGGCGATGCCGGTGCCGAGGGCGGCGAGGGCGCGTGGGAAATCATGACCGGCGCGCGCATGCCAGTTGGGCTGGATACGGTGGTGCCGATCGAGAACGTGGAGATCCTCGCCAGCGAGGATGGCCGACCGACCCGCATCGCGTTGAAGAGCGCGGTGAAGCCTGGCCAGAACGTGCGCCTGCGTGGACAGGACGTGGAAGAGGGTGAGCGCGTGCTGCAGGCCGGGCAGGCGCTGGACATCAATGCGCGCACCCTGCTGCATGCGATCGGCGTGGCCGAGGTGGCGGTGGTGGCACGGCCGAAGGTCGCTGTCATTGCCACCGGCAAAGAGCTGGTGACCGAAGCGGCGCAGGCGCTGGACTCCGGACAGATCCGTGACAGCAACCGTCCCTATCTGATCGGCCGCCTGCAGGCCGCCGGTGCCGACGTGGTGTGGCAGGGCACGGTGGGCGATGAGGTGGCTGCCTTCGATGCCGTGCTGGATGACGCGCTGGCGGCAGGAGCACAGGTGCTGGTGAGTACCGGTGCGGTGTCGGCCGGCCGCTACGACTTCATTCCCGATGCGTTGCGCGCGCGTGGCGCCCGCATCGTGTTCCACAAGGTGGCGATCCGCCCGGGCAAGCCGCTGTTGTTTGCAGTGCTGCCCAATGGCGCGCTGTATTTCGGTCTGCCCGGCAACCCGGTGTCGGCGGCAGTGGGACAGCGCTTCTTCGTTGAACCGGTGCTGCGTCGCCTGCTGGGCCTGGCCGCTGAGCCGCTGCTGCAGCTGCCGCTGCAGGCCGACGTGCGCAAGCCGCCGGGCCTGCGCTTCCACGCGCGGGCGCGGGTGGAAGTGGACGCACAGGGGCGCTTGAGCGCGCGCGTGCTGGCGGGCCAGGAATCGTTCCGTTTGAAATCCATGCTGCAGGCCAACGCCTGGGTGGTGCTGGAGGGCGAGGGTGACCTTGCCACGGCTGGCACACCGGTGCGCGTGCAGGGCTGGGGCCATCAGGACCCGCTGCAGCTGGCGAACCAGGAGTCATGATGAAACAGGTGAATCTGCAGTTGTTCGGTGCGTTTTCCGATCTGGATGCCAGCCGCGAGATCGCGCTGGAGGTGGCCGGTGGCACCGTGGCCGATCTGCGCCAGGCGTTGCGTGAGCTGTTGCCGGTGCGCTTTCCCGGCTTCCGCGCCGGGTTGCTGGACTATTCGGCCTTTGCCGACCAGCAGCGCGTGCTGCGTGACCACGAAGCGCTGCCCGCCGATGGCAAGGTGGCGATCCTGCCGCCGGTGAGTGGGGGCTGAGCCATGAGCAACGTGACTGCGAAAGTGGTGGACCGCGCGCAGCGCGCCATCGATCCGGCCGAAGGCATCGCGGCGGTGTCCGACCCGGCATTCGGCGGTATCGATGTGTTCATCGGCAAGGTACGCGACTTCAATGTGGGGCGGCCGGTGACCGGCATCACCTACGACCTGTTCGAACCGCTGGTGCTGAACGAGATCCGGCGCTTGGCGGCGGAGATCGAGGCGACGTTCGGGCCGAAGCTGAAGCTGTACGTGGCACATGCCAAGGGCCGTCTGGGCATTGGCGATGTGGCGGTGGTGGTGGCCGCAGGCAGCCCGCACCGTGATGAAGCGTTCCGCGCGTGCCGGCAGCTGATCGAGGCAGTGAAACACCAGTGCCCGATCTGGAAACAGGAACATTACGAAGACGGCGACAGCGAGTGGAGCGAAGGCTGCACGCTGTGCCACGCTGACAGTGAACCGGCACATGAGCACCACTGACGGCAGTAGATCCACGCCATGCGTGGATGGGGCCTTCCCGTCGCGCCCGGCCGGGGCAGCCACGCATGGCGTGGCTCTACTGGGGTTTCCCGCGTGAACACGACCATCGCCGGCATCGTGCTGGCCGGTGGCCTGTCCAGCCGCATGGGCCGCGACAAGGCGCTGCTGCCCTGGCAGGGGCGCACGCTGCTGGAGCACATGCGCGGCACGTTGCGGCTGGCCGGGGCAGACCGTGTCTGGGTGAGCGGACGCTATCCGGCCTTCGGTGGCGTGCCCGACCAGATCACGCGCTGTGGGCCGCTGGGGGGCCTGTACAGCATGGCGATGGAGATGCCTGATGGCCCGGCCTGGGTGGTGCCGGTGGATACGCCCCGCTTGACCCCCGCGCTGCTGCAGCAACTGCGTGCGGGACATGACAGCGCTTGCACGATCGTTGAGGGACATCCGCTTCCGATGCTGTTTAATGTAGGCAATGAAAGCCGCACGATCCTCGAAACCATGATCCACGATCCCCTCGGCCCGCGTTCCCTGCAGGCCCTGCAACACCGGCTGGACACGCAGACCCTGCGCCTGGCCCATGCCGATGAAGGCGCCCTGGTCAACTGCAACACCCCCACCCAGTGGGAGGGCGTTGTCTCATGAAGGTGCAGTTGCAGGAACAGACAATGCGCTTGCGCCTGGACGAGGCAGAACTGGCCCAGTTGCTGGCCGGTGAAACGGTGGAGAACCTGACCCGATTCGGCGGCAGCGGCGGCTGGGGTACGGCCGTCTCGCTGCATGGTGGCGAATCGGCCGTGCTGCTCGACAGCGGCACCGATTGCCGCCTGGTGCTGCCACGCGGTTCGGTGGAGGATCTTGCCGGACGCCTGCCGTGCCGCGATGGCCTGGCGTTTGCGCTGTACCTGGATGACGGCACCACGCTGCAGCTGCAGTTCGATGTGGATGTGCGCGACAGCGTGCGTCAGCGCGGCCCGGGCCGGCACGGGACCTCGCCCGCGGCGTGACGCACGCAACGCCCGGGCGGCGGCGGGCCGTGCCGTATGATGGACGCTTCCGTTCGAGCGTTGTTGTGATGTCTTCGATGCCGCCCCCGCAGCTGCGCCCCGGCCGGGCAACGCCCAATCCCGCCGCCGCCGATGACGGCGATGCACTGCATTTCTGCAGTACCTGTGCGTTCTCGGATGCGTGTACGTCGCAGGGCTACGACAAGGCCGCCCTGGGCGAGCTGCATGTGCTGGTGGACCATGTCGGCCCGTTCCATGCCGGCGACTACCTTTTCCGTGCGGGCGAGCCGTTCGATTCGATCGCGGCGGTGCGCGCGGGCATGGTCAAGACCTTCGTCGACGACAGCCAGGGCAACGAGCAGGTGCTGGGCTTCGCGCTGCCGGGCGAGGTGATCGGGCTCAACGCCATTCACGGCTCGCGGTTTCCGTGCAACGCGGTCGCGCTGGACACGGTGTACCTGTGCCGCATTTCCTTCCCCAAGCTGAGCCTGCTGGCCACCCGCATGCCAGGGTTGCAGGCCAAGCTGTTCAGCCTGCTCAGCGCGGAGATCGGCAAGGTCGCCACCCTGGCGGCCAATCATCGTACCGACGAGCGCATGGCCGCCTTTCTGCTGGACATGTCCGAGCGCTATGCACGGCGCGGGTTCTCCGCGACCCGCTTCAACCTGACGATGGCCCGCACCGAAATCGCCAACTACCTGCGGATGGCGCCGGAGACGGTCAGCCGGGTGCTGCGTCGGCTGAGCGATGAGGGTGTCATTGCAGTCAATCAACGTGAGATGCTGCTGCTGCAACCCGAGCGGCTGGCGGCGCTGGCCGTGGCCAGGGATTCCGAACCGGACTGAACACGGCCAAGGAGCCGATATGAAGACGCTGGGTGTGTTGTTGCTGGGGATGCTGGCTGCACTGCCAGCGTGGTCAGCCGAGCTGACCGTGTCGGCGGCATCCAGCCTCACCGAGAGCTTCCGCGAGCTGGGCGCCGCCTACGAGAAGGCAAACCCGGGCAGCAA
>NZ_QAIJ01000296.1:12579-13105 GCF_003060985.1 Stenotrophomonas sp. HMWF023 | reverse complement strand
GTCGATTTCAACTTTGCTGCCTCCGGCGTGCTGCTGCAGCAGATCGCGCGGGGCGCGCCGGTGGATGTATTCGCCTCGGCTGATGAAGCAACGATGGACCAAGCGGCGCAGCAGAAGCTGCTGGCAGCGGGTACGCGTGAAGTCTTCGCAGTGAACGCGCTGTGGGTGGTGGTGCCGCTGCAGGCGAAGGCGCCGCCGCGTGCCCTGGCCGATCTGGCGGGTGCCGGCGTGCAGCGTATTGCGCTGGGCAACCCGGACAGCGTGCCGGTGGGTCGCTACGCACAGGGCGCACTGCTGGCCGCGAAGCTGTGGCCGGCAGTGCAGGGCAAGGTGATCAGTACGCAGAACGTGCGGCAGTCGCTGGATTACGTGGCGCGGGGCGAGGTGGATGCAGGCTTTGTCTACGCGACCGATGCGCAGGCGATGCCGGATCGCGTGCGGCGCGCGTTCGAAGTGCCGGTTGCCGGACGCATCGCCTATCCGCTCGCGGTGGTGCAGGCCAGTACGCAGCCGGTGGAAGCCAAGC
>NZ_QAIJ01000296.1:762-12569 GCF_003060985.1 Stenotrophomonas sp. HMWF023 | reverse complement strand
GCCGGCTGGGCTACCGCGATCAACCTCGTAGCTGGCGTGGCACTTGGCGCGCTGCTGGCGCGACGACGCTTTCCCGGTCGGGAACTGCTGGATTCGATACTGACCCTGCCGATGGTGCTGCCGCCGACGGTGCTGGGCTACTACCTGCTGGTGCTGATCGGGCGCAATGGCCCGATCGGCGCCTGGCTGCAGTCGTGGTTCGGCATCAATCTGGTATTTACCTGGCAGGCGGCGGTGATCGCTGCTGCGGTAGCGTCACTGCCGTTGGTGTTCAAGCCGGCACGCGCCGCATTCGAAGAAGTGGATGGTCAGTTGGAGCAGGCCGCACGCACGCTGGGTGTGTCCGAAGCCGCGGTGTTCTTCCGCATCACCCTGCCGCTGGCCTGGCGCGGGATTCTGGCCGGCCTGCTGCTGGCGTTCGCAAGGGCGATGGGTGAGTTCGGCGCCACGCTGATGGTGGCCGGCAGCATTCCGGGTCGCACGCAGACCTTGTCGATCGCCATCTATGAAGCCGTGCAGGCGGGGCAGGATGGCAAGGCCAATGCGCTGGTGATCCTGACGTCGGTGGTATGCATCGTGATCCTGCTGCTGGCCGCACGGCTGGTGGGCGGGCGCCACCGGGAGCTGCGCGATGTGGCTTGACCTGCAGGTGCAGCGACGATTGCAGGCATCCGGCCAGACCTTTGAACTGGACGTGGCACTGCAGTGTACGCAGCGGCAGGTGGTGCTGTTCGGGCCCTCGGGCGCCGGCAAGAGCCTGACGCTGAAAGCGGTGGCGGGCCTGTTGCGCCCGGAGCATGGACATGTGCGCCTGCACGGGCAGGCGCTGTTCGATGCAGGTGCTGGGATTGATCTGCCACCGCAGCGTCGTCGCCTGGGATATGTGTTCCAGGATTACGCGCTGTTCCCGCACCTGAGCGTGCGCCAGAACGTGGCGTTCGGGCTGCAGCGGGGCTGGTTGAATCCGCAGCGCAGCACTCGTTTCGATGCAGTGGAGCAGTGGTTGCAGGCGTTCCGTATCGAGCATGTGGCGGATCTGCTGCCGTCACAGGTATCCGGTGGCCAGCGCCAGCGTACCGCGTTGGCGCGTGCGCTGGTGACGCGGCCGCAGGCGCTGTTGCTGGACGAACCGTTCGCAGCGCTCGACCACGACCTGCGCCAGCACCTGCGCCAGGAGCTGGAAGCCGTGCTGGATGAAACCGGTATTCCGCTGCTGCTGATCAGCCACGATCCGCAGGATGTGGCGGTGTTCGGCCAGCAGGTGGCGCGGGTGGTGGACGGGCGCATCGTCGGCGGATGACGCGTGGCGGTAGTGCCGGCTGCTGGCCGGCAGAATGCAGCCGGCCGGCGGCCGGCTCTACCCGGTAGGGAGGCTCCCCTCAATACAGCTCGCAGTGGGTGCGGCCCTCGCCGCGCAGGGCGTCCCAATGGCCCTCGCCGCCAATCGCGTCGATGGCTTCGCGCACCGCGCCTTCCAGGTGGTTCTTGTTGCCACACAGGTAGATGTGGCCGCCACGGGCCAGCACATCCTGCATCTGCGCGGCCTGCTGCTGCAGCACATGCTGCACATAGACCTTCTGCGCGGCATCGCGCGAGAACGCGGTGTGCAGGCCAGCCAGTACGCCACGCGCCTGCCAGTCCTGCAGCTGCTCGCGGTACAGGAAGTCGCGCTCGCGATGCTTCTCGCCGAACACGAGGTGGACCTCGCGTGCATCGCCGGTAGCCTGCAGTTCCTGCATCAGGCCCATCAGCGGCGCGATGCCCGTACCGGTGCCGACCAGCAGCAGGGGCGCGTCGCCGCGGTCGGGCAGGTGGAAGCCCGGATTGGAGCGGCAGTACACGCGGGCGGTGTCGCCGCCGTGCAGCAGGCTGCCGGTGGCGGTGCCGAAGCGTTCGCGACCACGCAGGGTGTAGCGCACTTCGCGCACGCACAGGCTCAGCTGATCATCGTGCGGGTGCGAGGCGATGGAATAGGCACGGGGCAGGCGTGGTGACAGGAGTTCACGCAGGCGGGCCAGCGGCACGCTGTCCGGGGTGGCGTGGTCCTGCAGCACGTCCAGCAGGTCCAGGCCATGCAGGTAGGCATCCAGTTCGCGCTTCTGGCTGATCTTCAGCAGGCCCTTCAGTACTTCGCTGCCGCACAGCTTTCCCAGCTCGCGCAGCACGCCTTTGCTGAGCAGGCGCAGCTCGCGGTCGCGCAGGGCGTCGACGGCGCTGGAATCACCCAACCAGGTGGCCAGTGCCAGCAGCAATGCCGGATCGTTTTCCGGAACCAGATGCAGGGTGTCGCCGGCCCGGTAGACCATGCCGCTGCCGGCGATGTCCAGCTGCAGGTGCCAGGCGGCAGGGTCACCATGGCTCAGGCGTCGCCGTTCGACGACGCGGGCGTTGAAGGCATTGTCTTCACCGTAGGCCGTCACCTGCAGGCGCAGATCCTGGCCCGCAGCCGCATCACCCTCCAGTACCTGACCCAGCACCGGCCGCCACTGCTGGAAGAACTGCTCGTAGCCCAGGTCAGCGTCGACACGGTGCAACAGCGGCTGTGCCTGACGCTCGCTCAGCGCTGCATCCAGCGCCTTGGTGAAACCGCAGAAGCTGGGGTAGCCGGTATCCCCCAGGCCGAACACCGCGTAGCGCAGCCCGGTCAGAGCGGGCGCTTCGCGCAGCGACTCGAAGAAGCTCTCGCCATTGGCCGGCGGCTCGCCGTCGCCGAACGAGCTGGAGATGGCCAGCAGCACATCGCCGTGGCCGAGGCTGGCCACATCGAGGTCATTGAACGGCAGGACCTGCGGCCCATGCGGCTGCAGGTCCGGGTCCGCGCCCAGGCGCTGGGCCAGGGCGCGGGCATTGCCCGACTCGGAGGCGAAACCCACCAGAAGCCGGCTGATGGGCGTGCGTGTGGGAATGGCGTTCACGCAGCCTCGTAGAAGTCGTCGAACTTTTCCTTGCTGAACTCGACCAGGTCGTAGTTCTGCATCAGGTCGTTCACCACGCGGCGAATGCTGATGTACGAGGTGATGTTGCCATCGGCATCGAACAGGGGCTGCACGGTGGTGTCGACCACGTAGAGCACGCCGCCCTTGCCCAGGTTCGGCACGATGCCGGTCCAGGTCTTGCCGGCCTTGATGGTGTCCCACATGTCCTTGTAGACGGCCTTGGGCACGTCCGGATGACGGACGATGCTGTGCGGCTGGCCGATCAGTTCCTCGCGCGCGAACCCGGTGAGCGTGCAGAACAGGTCGTTGGCATAGGTGATGTTGCCCTGCAGGTCGGTGGTGGAGATCACCATCACGTTCTGCATGGCGTTGAGCAGCTGGGCGTTGTCGGGGGTGTAGCTCATCGCAGGTCCTTTGGATGCCGGTGACGCCGGCGTATTGGGTTCCTGCATAGAGATACGCGCCCGTGGCGGTGGACGGATTGATATAGGTCAAGCGTGTGCCGGGAGGGGCCTGCGACCGGCTGTCGCAGGGGGGGCGAAGGGCCGGCGCTAGCGGGCGATGGCGAGGAATCCGATGCTCTGCTGGCAGTGCCGCAGCAGTGCGCGCCCGTCTTCGTCATCGCGTTGCATATGATCCCCGCTGAAGAATGCCTGCAACGACTGGCCGATCGCATTGCCGGCATTTCCAGAGCGGCGTGCAGCCGCCGGCAGCAGGCTGTCAGCGCGGGGATCATGGCGGCCGGGTAGTTGTTCGCGCCGAAGCTCTCCTTCAATCGCCAGCAGCGCACATGCCCCGGCGAGGTACGCCTCCGGCTCACGCCGCGCGCCCCATCGACGCTGGCCGACCATCGCTGTGGCGATATGGTGGAATTCGTGCGCGGTGGTGGAGATAACGCGCGCGCGCAGTGCATCGGCATCGTCGCCGGCGGGAAACCAGAACGCCACCACCAGTTCTGGTCGTGCCGGCCTGGCGGGCTGTTGCCAGATGCCGCCACCGTCGCTGACGATCGTGACCTGATAGCGGACCGGCGTATCGTTCAGGTCTGCGGCGTGGAGCGGTTGCCGCGCCGCGTGGGCGGCGGCAGTGCATAGATTCACGGCCTGGCCAGCGGATAGGCTGGGTTCGACCCAGCGCACCACCACTGCGATTGTTTCCAGTTGGCAAGTATGCGAGCGCGTCGTCTGTTCCGAACTCTCCTGGCCGGGCAACACCGACGCGGTGCCAACGCTCAGCTGGGAGGCGTTGCCGCGCATGAGCGTGGCAAACGCTCCGTCCGTGCCGACACTATCGCGCGGGGGAATATCGAGGGTAGTGCACGCACTGGTGCAGAGCAGTAGCACTGCTGCGCCTGTGGCGTGCCGCAACCAGGATTCCATCTGCAGGAGATCACCCTTCCAAGGCGGTGGATGCATCCTTGCAGACGCGCCGGCGCACGCACAATCAGACGTGTTGCATCTGGAGGCTGACTGTCGGCGCCGGTTGTCCTCTGCCGCTCACCCCATCACATACCGCAGCACCCCCGCCGATACCACGCCGATCAGCACCGTCGGCAGCATCGACAGCCGCGTGGCAGCCAGCAGCGTGATGGCCAGCGCGGCCAGGTCGGCCGGCTTGTCGGCCACGAAATCCGGAGCGATCACCGAGATCAGCACGCAGCCCGGGGCGGCTTCCATCACCGTCACCGCGCGCTTGCTCAGGGTGCGGTTGCGCAGCGCGAGAAAGCCGATGATACGGGTGAGATAGGTGGCGGCGGCCATCAGGAAGATGGTCAGCACCGAGGTCCAGTGGATCAGGCCGTTGAAGATCATGCGTCCTTCTCCGCCAGCAGCCAGGCAGCGGCGAGACCGGCCAGCGCGCCGCTGGCTACGTACCAGGCGCCGGGCACCAGCAGGTAGGTGCCCGCTGCCACCACCAGGCTGACCAGCCATGGCCGGGCGGCGCGCATGCCTTGCCACATGCCACGCAGCAGCACCAGGAACACGGCGGGGAAGGCCATGTCGAAGCCGTAGGCATGGATGTCGCCGAGCAGCGGACCGACGATCGCGCCCAGCGCGGTGCACAGCACCCACACGGTGTACAGGCCGGCCGACACGCCGAGGTAGTAGGCCAGGCTGAAGCCCAGTGCGCGACGGCGCGCATCGGCCACGCCCAGTGCCCAGCTTTCATCGCACATGAAGAACAGCGCCGGCAGCACGCGACGGCGCGGCAGGTGCTGCAGCAACGGTGCCAGGCTGGCGCCCATCAACAGGTGGCGGCTGTTGACCAGCGCGGTGATCGCCACGATCAACGCGATGTGCGGCGGCGAGGTCCAGAGTTCGACCGCGGCGAATTCAGACCCGCCAGCGAAGTTGAGGCCGGTCATCAGCGGCACTTCCAGCGCCGACAGGCCCTTCTGGGCCGCCTGAGCGCCGAGCACCAGGGCAAAGGGAATGAAGCCGATCATCACCGGTACGGCGGCGCGCAGGCCGCGCAGGAACTCGGCGCGTGGTGCGGTGTCGCAGGTGGGATCAGGCAGGGGCAGGGTGGTTCGGGCGTCCATGGATCGACAACGAGTGGGGGTGACCCATGCTAACGGTCCGATCACGAAATCGGGTTGCGTTGATGCCATTGGTTCGGCCGAATGTGCAATAGCATGCGGTGATTCGGCCAGAGAGTGAAATTCCATGCAGTACCAGCTCGACAATCTGGATCGTCGCATCCTGGACGCCCTGCAGCGCGACGGTCGCCTGCAGAACCTTGAGCTTTCCCGCCAGGTGGGGCTCTCGCCGTCGGCCTGCCTGCGCCGGGTTCGCCTGCTGGAAGAGGGCGGTTACATCGATCGCTACGTGGCCCTGCTGAATGCGGCGAGGATCGGACGGGGGTTCACCGTGTTCGTCCGTGTCTGGCTGCGCGGCCAGGACGAAGACACCACCAATCACTTCATCAACAGCATCAAGTCCTTCCCGGAAGTGCTTGAATGCCATCTGATGGCTGGCGACTGTGACTTCCTGCTGCGGGTGGCGGTGGCCGACCTCGACGCGTACCGGCAGTTCCAGATCCAGCACCTGAACCGCATCGCCGGGGTGCAGAACACCAAGACCGAAATCCCCATGCAGCGGATCAAGCAGACCACTGAACTGCCGGTCTGAACTGGCCCGGCGCGTCCCCTGCGCGCCGCCGTCATCGCAATGACACGTGACGCCGCTACGGTGTGACCCGCTTGCCGGCCGTGTGCAGGTCGACCCACCTGGTCGCACCGCGCTCCGCCGCTGCAGCTGATGTCGCTGCCGAGGGTCATGTGTTCTACGTCAGGGGGCTGAATGGACAGCATGCAATCAGACGTTGGAGGGTGGGCGCCGCCGCCGGGTTGCTGTTCGCCTTCGCTGCCGCCGCACAGGACGACATCCGATCCTATGACATTCCCGCGCAACCGCTGGAACAGGCGGTCGAGCGCTTCAGTGTCGTCAGCGGGTGGTCGGTGATGTATCCCGGCGATCTCGGTACCGGCCGCAGCAGCCATCCGCTGCAGGCCAGCCTGCCGCCACTGCAGGCGCTGCAGGTGGTGCTGCAGGACACGGGTGTCGAGGCCGAGCTGATCGGTGCACAACGCGTGGTGCTGCGCCGCGGTGCACACGCAGCCGCCGGATCCTCCTCGACCGATGTGGCCGCCGACCTGGGGCAGCGTCGCCGCTTCGGCGACCTGCAGCAACGGCTGCGCACCGCTTTCTGTGGCGACCCTGACCTGGCGCCGGGTGCCTATGCGGCGACGCTGCGCTTCCGCATTGCCAACGATGGCCAGGTGCAGGAACCCGAACTGCTTGCCGGCAGCGGCAGCGCACGCCGCGATGCGCGCCTTCTGCAGGCGATGCAGGCCCTGCGGCTGGGCGCCGATGCTGCCGCGCTGCCGCAGCCGGTGACCCTGCAGATCCGTCCTTCCAGCGCGGGCCACGACTGTGGCCGGCGCGCGCCCCAACCATGACGTCAAGGAATCGAACATGAGCAACAGCACGGCTGGGGCGGTAGACCTGATGGACCATCTGCTGGGCGCCTACGACGAACTGAAGCGCCGGCTGGTGCGCAAGCTGGGCTCGGAAGAGCTGGCCGGCGACGCGCTGCAGGACACCTGGATGCGCCTGAGCACGCGTCGACACCGCCTGGACCCGGTGCAGAACCCTGCGGCGTATCTGCTGCGCATGGCGATGAACACGGTGATCGACCGCCAGCGCGCCGACCATCGCCTGCTGAGCCTGGAAGAAGTGGATACGTTGATGGACATGGCCGATCCCGGCCCGGGGCCGGCACAGGCGGCCGAGCAGGAAATGGCGCTGGAAGACATGGTCGGCCTGCTGCAGCGGATGCCTGAGCGCCGCCGCCGTATATTGCTGGCGATCCGCGTGGACGGCCTGCAGCAGCGTGATGTGGCCGAGCATCTGGGCGTGTCGCTGCGGCTGGTGCAGCGTGAGCTGAAAGCCGCACAGGATTACCTGGCCGAACGCAGCGGGCAGGGGCGGCAGGTGCGGTTCTGAGGCACGGCATCCGTCTACACTTTGACGCCGAGCAGAACCCCGCAGCGTGCGGGGACGGCAAGAGCCCTCATGGACGCTGACGATCAACCGCACCGCCCGCTCGACGCCGTGGAGCGCCAGGCCCATGCGTGGGTGGTGCGGTTGACCTCGGGCGAGGCCACGGCGGCCGATGGCAGGAAATTCCGCCAATGGTGCGAGGCCGATCCCGGCCATCGGCAGGCCTTTGCCCGCGCGAAGCGGCAATGGGAACAGGTACGCCTGGCCGGTGAGCAGCTGCCTGTCGCCGCACGCCAGCCGCAGGCGGCAACCCCGGTGCAACGCTGGAGCCGGCGCGCATTCCTTGGTGCGGCCGTGGCGGCACCTGCGAGCCTGGTCGTGGTGGCTGCGCTGCACCCGCCGTTGGGCCTGTGGCCTTCGGTGACGGCGATGACGGCCGATTTCCACACCGGTACCGGCGAGCGGCTGCTGATTGCGCCGACGCCGCATCTGAAGATCGAACTGGATACGCAGAGCAGCCTGCGCCGGCGCACTGACGCGCTGGGTGAGGGCTTCGAGCTGGTGCAGGGACAGGCGGCGATCGATGCCGCAGCGGGGACACGCCTGGCACTGTTCGCCGGGCCGGGCTGTCTTGTAGCCGACGAGGGCGCAGCACGCCTGGATGTGCGCAACACCGACGGCCAGGTACGTGTGACCTGCCTGCGCGGCAGCCTTCGCATCGAGCATCCGCAAGGTCGCCTGCAGCTGCAGGCCGGCCAGCAGACGGTGTATGACGAGCGCCTCAGCGGCGTGGTGGCCGAAGCCGTGGCGGCCGAAGTCAGCGCGTGGACCGAAGGCATGCTGGTATTCCGCCGCGCGCCGCTGCGTGAGGTGGTGGCCGAGATCAACCGCTACCGGCGCGGCAAGGTGCTGCTGGGCGAATCGGCACTGGCGCGCGCCCCGGTCAGCGGCCGCTTCCGCATCGATGATCCGGATGCTGCGCTGGAGCAGCTCGGGCAGACGATGTCGCTCGGTCTGCGTCGCTTTCCCGGTGGAATTGCCGTCTTGGGGTAAGACCCTGGCTGCGCGCGGCGCGCACGGCCGCTGCATGCATGGAGAGGCCAAGGATGCGCAACGAGACCATCGGTGTGTTGGATCTGCGCCGTAATCTGTCGGCGCTGCTGGAAACCACCCAGCGGCGGCCGCTGATGGTGCACCGCTACGGCGCGCCGTGGGTATGCGTGGTATCCGACCCGCAGTGGCGACAGCAGGCGGTGCTGCTGGAATTCGAGCCGCAGGACCATCCGTTGGCGATGCTGTTGCGGTTGCAGCGGCAGGTCCTGCCGCTGTCCGAATCGGGGGCGCTGCCTGCAGCTGCATTGGCGCGCGCGCTGCTGTTGATGGCGATGCATGGCATCGAGGGGCTTCCTGCACTTCACGATCACGTGCGCTACCACCGGTTGTGGCACTGGTTCGTGGCCGCCAGCGATGCGCAGATGGAGGGATGGCAGCTGCCGCTGCTGCAGGCGTCGATGGCGGCACTGTTGGATGACCCGGATGCGATGCACGCACTGGCCGCATTCGCACAGCGCAGCGACGTTGCCGTGCTGGCCCGACGCTGTGGCGGCGATGCTCCGCGCCTGGACCTGGAAGCCTGCAGGCGGATGACGTTGCGGTGACATACCCGCGATGCTGCCACGCACTGCTCAACATCGCATTCGTGCTGTCGCTTCGGTTGCCTTGCTGACGTCTTTTGCAGAGTACGACGCTCCCGCGTCGCGGAGCGCAGGCGACGCCGATGAACGACAGTCGCAGGATCAGCATGCTGGAGCTGGATCGCCACCTGAGCCACTCGCTGGAGCAGGCACGGCATGCGCCATTGAATGTGCAGCGCTACGGACAGCCGTGGGTGTGGATGCTGTCCAGCGATGCCTGGGCCGACGCCGCAAGGTGGTCAGCGCTGGATGCCAGCGGGCATCCGTTGATGCTGCTGCGGCAAGCGCTGGACGCGCGCCTGCAGCCGTGGCCGGAATCGGCATTGGCCACGCTTGCACAGGAGTGCGGGGAGATGCGCATGGTGCAGCGTGCGGTGCTGCTGGTCACGCTGCGCGCGCCTGCGAGCGTGCAGCGCCTGCACGACGATCTGCGCTATCACCAGGTGTATCGGCAGTTCATCGGCTTCGACCATGGCATGGCCTGGTCGCCGCTGCAGTGCATGCGCCTGCTGCAGGCGTGCGCCACGCCACTGCTGCAGCGCTGCGTGGACGACACGCTTGCGCGTGTTCCGTCATCGCTGCTGGACGCTGCCTGCGTGGCCAACGCACGCCGCGTGGGTGATCGGCTGCAGGAACAGCGGATTTCCGCAGGATGTTTATCGTACTGACACATGCGCCGCTGACCATGGGGCAGCGGTCTCTTCCAGGATGATGAGGGCGGAACAATGGCAACGCAGATGGGTGGTCGCAGGGCTCGGCAGCAGGGCTTCAGCCTGATCGAGATCATGGTGGTGGTGGTCATCATCGGCATTCTGGCTGCGCTGATCGTGCCCCGGCTGATGGATCGCCCTGATCAGGCCCGCGTGGTGGCGGCACGCCAGGACATCGCCGCGCTGATGCAGGCGATGAAACTGTACCGGCTGGACAATGGTCGTTACCCCAATGCCCAGCAAGGGCTGCAGGCGCTGCTGAAGCCACCGCAGGGCAGTGCTGCGATGCCGGTCACGCCGTATCTCGACCGCCTGCCGGATGACCCGTGGGGGCACCCCTACCAGTACCAGAACCCCGGCACGCATGGCGATATCGACGTGTTCTCATTGGGGGCCGACAGCAAGCCCGGCGGTGAGGCCGGCAACGCGGACATCGGCTCCTGGCAGTTGTGAGGCCAGACAATGGCACGCCGGAAAATTCCAGATTCGTTTGCCCGCCAGCAGGGCATGGCAGTGATCGTGGCGATGCTGGTGGTGGCACTGGTGGCGGTGATCGCCACGGCGCTGCTGACCCGTCAGGCGGCGCAGCTGCGTGCGGTACGCAGCGATCAGCTGCGCATGCAGGTTCGCATGACCGTGGATGCCACCCTGGAGCGCGCGGCGCAGCAATTGCGTGACGACGCGCGCGAGCAGTTGACCACTGTTGGCAGCGGACGCTGGGCGCGTCCGCTGCAGCTGCAGGTGCCACTGCCGGTGCACCTGCAGCTGGTGGACGCGCAGTCGAGGTTCAACCTGCGCACGCTGCTGGCCGACGGTCAACCTGCAGCGGAGGCGCTGCGTGCGTTCACCTCGCTGTGTGCCGGGCAGGGGTTGCCTCGCACCGCCTGTGCCAGTGCCGCAACGCAGATCCAGTCGCGCCTGCGCGATGGCGAGCGCCAGGCGCGCGCTCCGCTGCCGCGCGAGTCGCTGATCGAACAGGTGCTGGCCGGCGCCGATCCGGTGGCGGTACAGGCACTGGCACGGCGCACGGTGGTGCTGCCTGCGCAGACCCTGGTCAACGCCAATACAAGTGATATCGCCGTGCTGCAGGCAATTGCACCCGGGGTGGATGCCGGGCGCCTGCAGGCGCTGCTGGGCGAGCGCGATCGTGGCCACTGGCTGCTCAATCGCGGTGACATCGCCAACCGGCTGCAGCTGAGCAACGAACAGATGGCGCTGATGCCGCTGGGTATCCACAGCGAATGGTTCCTGGCGGTAGGCCAGGTACAGGCAGACGGAGCATCTGTGGATTTCCGCGCACTGATCTGGCGCGAGTACCGCGATGACAGCGTGCGTGTGCAACGGGTATGGACAAGGATCGGTGCATGAGCACGCAACTGAGAATGCGCCTGCCGGCGCTGGATCGATTGGATGGGGACAGCGCGGTGGAGTGGGCGCAGCTGCACAAGGACCGTGTGCTGGCAACGGGCAACGACCGTCTGTCGACGCTGGGCCAGCGCTTTCCGCAGGCGGTGGTGCATGCGAGCCTGGACCCGCAGGACCTGATCCTGCTGGAGCTGCAGCTGCCGCCGCTGTCCGGGCGACGCCTGCAGGCGGCCCTGCAGGGCGAAGTGGAAGCGATGCTGCTGGATGATCTGCAGGAGGTAGCGCTGGGCCATGGCACGCAGGCAGCCGATGGCATGGTGTCGGTGGCGTGGCTTGGCCTGCAGGCGATTGCGCGGGTACAACAGCAGTTGCAGGACTGTGGGCTGCAGTTGCAGGCGCTGCATCCGACGCCCTTGCTGCTGCCGTGGTCGGCCGGGCAGGCCACCTTGCAGGTGTGTGGCGAGCATGTACTGGTTCGCTGCGGCCGTGATCGTGGCTTCGTGCAGTGGTGCAGTGGGCGCGACCTGGCTTCGGTGATGCAGATGCTTGCCGTGCGGTTGCAGCAGGCCGGGGTGCAGGCGGTTCAGTGGATCGATG
>NZ_QAIJ01000296.1:0-752 GCF_003060985.1 Stenotrophomonas sp. HMWF023 | reverse complement strand
TGCCTGGGCCGAGCGCTTGCCGTCCAGCGTGCTGGCGCAGTCGGTGCAGTCCAGCGGTCCGCTGCCTGGCTGGTCGCTGCCGTTACCGGCCATGGGTGCAGGCGTGCCGCGGCTGGCCATCGGTCTTGCGTTGGCGGCGGCGGTACTGGCTGCGCTGGGTCTGCAACTGCAGGTATCGCGCTGGCATGGCGAGGCTGAAGCCTTGCGGCAGGACATGGCGCAAGGCCTCAGCAAGCAGTTCCCGGAGATCCACGAAGTGGTCGATCCGGTGCTGCAGGCGCGGCGTGCCCTGGCAGTGCCGGCAGCGCCACGGGCACTTCCTGCCGTGCAGCAGCAGGTTGCCAGCGTGCTGCAGGCCATACCCGAATTGGCAGGTCAGGTTCGCAGCCTGCGCTATCAGGCGGGCCAGTTTGAGATGGAACTTGACGCCGACGCGCAGGCGTTGGCCGAGGACGCGCAACGGCTGGAGCGCTGGCAGCAGGCGATGCAGGGACAGGGGCTGCAGCTTGCGCGCGAAGCCGGTGGCCGGTTGCGGATAAGCAGCGGGGCCGCGCCGTGATCGCAGCCAAGTGGCGCCCAGCGGCCTCCCTGCATGGACTGCAGCAGCGTTGGCAGCGGCTGGCGGCGCGCGAGCGCGCGATGCTGCTGTTGATGGCTGCCGCGATAGTGGCGGCCGCACTGTGGCTGGGCTGGCTGCAGCCGCTGCTGAAACAGCGCAGCCATTGGCAGGCTGAACTTCCGCGGCTGCAGGC
>NZ_QAIJ01000047.1:0-17278 GCF_003060985.1 Stenotrophomonas sp. HMWF023 | reverse complement strand
CCTGGCCATGCTGGCCGACATACCAGTGTCGGATGTAACCGCCCCGATACTGCTGGCTGCGCTGCGAAAGCTGGAGCAACGGGGGGTTGTCGAGACGGCGCATCGAGCCAGGTCTCATGCAGGGCGGATCTTCCGGTATGCAATCGCCACTGGACGCGCTGAGCGCAACCCCGCCCAAGACTTGGCTGGTGCCTTGGAGCAGCCGCGGACAAAGCACTTTGCCAGCATTACCGATCCTTCAGCGATCGCCGATCTGCTGCGCGCGCTGTGGGGCTACCAGGGCTCCCGTGTTACTCAGGCTGCCTTGAAGCTCGCGCCGATGACCTTCGTGCGACCTGGAGAGCTACGCAAGGCGAGATGGGCAGACATAGATCTTGACGCCGCAGAGTGGCGGTACGTCACGAGCAAGACGAATACGCCGCACGTCGTTCCTTTGTCCAAGCAGGCAATGGCCGTTCTGAGGGACCTGCATCCGCATGCCTCGTACAGCGAATTCGTGTTTCCCGGCATCCGAAGTGCACTGAAGCCGATGAGCGAGAACACGCTCAACGCCGCTCTCAGATACCTAGGCTTCGACTCGGACACTATGGTGGGCCACGGATTCCGCGCTATGGCACGGACCGTACTGGATGAGGTTCTGGGCTTCCGGCCGGACTACATCGAGCACCAGCTTGCACATGCAGTCAAAGACCCGCTGGGGCGCGCCTACAATCGCGCCACCCACCTGCCTGAGCGCAGGAAGATGATGCAGGTCTGGGCTGACTACTTGGATAGCCTCCGACTGGGTGAGTCCCAGATTGCGGCAAAGAGTGCTCGGAAGCGAAAAGCCGGCTGACTCTCGCGGTCGCACCTCAGTGGCCGGTCACCTGCCTGGTAGTAGGCCCATCATGACCGCATGGTTATGGAGATCCGCTGCGTGATCCACGCCAAGGCGGATCATGGCGGCGGTCTTGTGGCGACTGATGGCACCAGTGGACCGGTGCGTCTGTTGTGCTATCTGAGAAATGGAGCGACCGCCTGCAAGCATTCGCACAACCTCTATTTGAGAAGTGGTCAGTCTAGTGCTCGGGCATTGATTGAACTCTACTAGTCTCCGTCTTGCGGACGTGGAGACGTAAGACTCGCCACGTGCCGCCGCCGCAATGGCGACCAGCAGCTCTACTGATGCATCAGTCTTCTCCACTACGGCGTCTGCGCCGGCGGAAAGGACCGCCTCCAGTACACGGGTGTTGCGCAGCATTGTGAGCACGACGATGCGAATCGAAGGATTGCGACGTCGTAACGCACTGATCAGATGCAGCCCGTCGGGGTGCTCGCCGCCTGGCATGCAGTAATCCGTGACAACAACATCGCAGTTCGACAGGTGGCTATGCCGAAGTAGCTCAGACGAGTTGCTTGCGTCACCCAGGATTCGCCATGAGGCGACGCTGCGAGCCAGATGACGAACTCCGATGCGTATGACGTCATGGTCATCAGCAAGAATGATGTTGATGGCTGTAGCCGAAGGTCCGCGCCTGCGCCGGGAACTTGCTAGCGACGTCGTAGAGCTGGGGAATCTTTCGGACTCGGATCCGACCGCTATCGATTGCCTGCTACTCGCACTTGAGACAAGTGACGTGGGCATGATGACCTCAATGCTGGACGTAGAAAAAATGGGGGCAGCCTTGAGAGCTAGTTGGTAATCGCAGATGAAAATGCGCCCAAGAAACTCAATGCAATCCTAGCTGCGGGAATTCCCTGCTTGCCGCGTGCATCTCTTCGACATTGTTCGAATTTGGTCTTCACGAGCCATGCGGCTTCGTCATTCATCGAATAGGTCTTTCGAAACGACAGATTCGCAGCCTGCCAAGTTTCGGGCCTGAAATATTCTGTTCGTAGAGATGATGCGAGAAAGCAATATGTAAAGTTGTTGCATGGTGCAGTGCGCAACAAATTCCTATTGTCGCGGTCTGGCAGCGCTGTGTAGCAAGAGCAGATTGCCGCCAGACCTTCGCCGCAACAATTAAAGGAAATCTCCCAATGCATCTGCTGAAGAAGCTCTTCGCTGCCGCCGCGTTCGCGACGGTCTCGCTCTCCGCCCACGCTACCCAGGCCGATATCAAGGTCTGGGCGACGGTCGACCCGACGCTAGCCCTACTCAAGGCTGACGGCACAGCACTGGACGACATGGTTGAAATGTCCCATCGCCCCGGCGCTGCAGGCACAGGCGGCCTGACTCCCTGGTCGCAGTCCGTGCGCATTTTCACCAATGATGATCAGAAGGATGTGCAGATCCGGCTGGGCCAGGAGGCAAAGCTGTCGGCAACGCTTGGCGGCGGCGCTGACGTCCCGCTGACTGTCAGCCTCGGTGGCAATGACATCACCACCACCGAAAAGACTCTCACCGCAGCACAGCTCTTCGATGGCACCGACATCACTGGTGCATCGATTGCACTGCCTCTGACGATCAAGCAGACCACGCAGGCAGCCATCACCACTGCGGGCCTGTACGAAGGCATCGTAAGCATCGTTCTGATGCAGGCGCCGTAAGTAAGCCCTGGGTACCGCCGCCTTCGGGCGGTGGCACCTCCGGTTCCTGTCATGCATAAAAAGACTCCAACCTTCTCCCAGCAGAGTGCGGCCCTCGCGACGATACTCGTCTGCGCGCCGCTGGCGGCAAGTCCGGTGCCAGCTGGCTTCGAAGAGCTTGTTGCCGGCCAGGTCGAGCACTTGGATGTGCGCCTGTTCGGCCGATCAGCAGGTCTGTGGCCTGCGCTGGTGACACCTGGTGGCGTGCGCCTGGAGCATCCAGAGAAGGTGCTCTCCGCCCTCCAGCTGAGTGCGGAGGCACAGGCTGCGTTGCTGCCGGCACTTACTGCCACATTGCCTCGCAACAGCCATCTGGCCTGTCTCGATGGGGCTGAGCGAGCCGGCTGCGGCTACCTGCCGCCGCCACGGGATCCCGGCCAGGTGGAAGTAATCTACAACGAAGGGCAGGCGGCTCTGGAGCTGTTTGTCGCTCGTCAGTGGCTGCCTGCGACGGGGCCAGTGCGCGAGCGTTACCACCAACCAACTGTCGGGTCTCAGAACGCACTTCTGCACCAGCAGACCATCAACCTGGGCGGAGGAAGCGGCTATCAGAGCCTCTCAGCGCAGGGCGGTGGGGCAGTTGGCGTTGCACGTGATTCCCACGTGGGCTTCGATTGGAACTACAACCGACAGGAAGTGCACGGCCGCGGGACCTACCAGCGCCTGGACATCAACGATGCCTATCTGAGGCACGACTTCGCGCGCCGCCACTACGTGCAGCTTGGGCGCATGGATCGACGCAACCTCTCCAGTCCTGTTGGCGGCAACTTCGCCCTTGGAATGCTGCCGCTGGATCGATTCGAAGGCGTGCGCTTCGGTACCACGCAGGCCTACGTCGATCAGGGCCTGGCTACACAAGGCAGCCCAGTTACGGTCCTGCTGGGCAGGAATGCCCGTGTGGATGCCTACGACGGTGCACGCCTGTTGCAGAGCTTCTACCTGGATGGCGGTGTCAATGACCTCGATACAAGTCGTTTTCCCGCAGGCAGCTACGTAGTCACGCTCCAGGTCATCGAGGACGGCGTGCTTGTACGCAGTGAGGATGTTCCGTTCAACAAGAATGGCTCGAACTGGGCTGATCAAAGCCTTCAGTGGTTCGTGCAAGGGGGACGGATCGTCACCGAAGACATGCGAGATCATGACTCGTCCCTGCAGGCCGGTGTGCGTGTCCCATTGCATCGTGATCTTGCGGCGACAGCCGGCGCGGCCGTTGTTGACGGCGTGGGCTATGTGGAAGCAAGACTGGATCTCCAGAAGTCCATCGGTGGGCATGAGTTCAGTGGCAGCAGTGCGATTCTGCGCGGCGCCGACGGCGGTCATGGCGTGCAGAGCCAAGCCAGCTACCGGCGTCATGTTTCCGTCAACCTGTTTCAGCAGCGAATGCGTGGCGGCGCTTGCAGTGGACAAACATACACGGCTGAGTCCCTGGGGTGTCTGGATTCCCTGAGTGGATCGATGTCCGCGCCTCTGGCTGGCGGCACGGTGTATCTGGGCTACACGCGCCGAACCACCTTCGCCCCCAGGTACTCCAACACCATGCCACCTTGGTTGGAGCAGCCTTGGAACACTGTGCCTCCAATTCTGGAGCTGGAGGGCGAGCGGCGGCTGACCCGCTCCCTGCAGGCCAGCTTCAGTCGCAGCTTCCAGTGGCACGGGTTCAATCTGGCCAGCCGTGTTGGTGTCTTCCGCCAGCGCAGCACGGGTAATGGCGGCAGCGGCCGCGACAACGGCGCCTACCTGAACATCTCGGTGACTCGCTTGGTGCGAGAGCCTGCGATGAGCAGGCAGGACCGCTACGGCGTTGATCTTCAGGGCGGTCGTGGTGCACCTCAGGCGCTGACATGGCGGGCAGGGCAGGTGCGCCGCTGGGAAACCGAAAGCGGCTTCCGCGAGCTTGGCGGTGAGCTTAATGGAGGCAATCAGCATCGCCAGGGTGCGCTGGCCAGCGTGCGAATGCAGGACAGCATGGGAACGCATGCTGCGACGATCTCGCGCTTCCGCGGGCCTGGTCGAGGTGAGATGAGCTACAGCGCTACTCATACGTCCTCATTCGCTTGGGGTCGATCCGGCCTCTACTGGGGCTCTGACTCTGGCAGTGGCGCGGGCGTCGGTGTTGAGGTTGAGAGTCCAGAGGACGTCTCACTGCATGGCGTGGCTGCGGAGGTGCGGGTGAGCGGAGCGCGACGCCATCTGCTGCACTTTGGTGACCGTCGATTGTTGCCGCTGGCTGCCTACGCCGCCACGCGTACTGAGGTGCAGGACGTGAGCTCACACGAAGTAGCAGCGTCGGTGCACGTTGACGGCCAGGGTGTGGGCTCCTCTGTCTTCCTGCCGCCCGGACGGATGATGATCATGCCGATTGGAATTGACTTGACCTACACCTTCATTGGTAACGCACTGGACAGCAACGGCGTGGCACTTGACGGGGCGCGCATTCTCAATGCACCTCTTCCCTCTCTGGGGCGCGATGGTGGCTTTGTGGCCGACTTCCCCCAACGAGAAAAGACACTCTATCTGCTGCAGTCCAGCCATCTTCTGGAGTGTCCATTGCAAGTCCGCGAGAAACGGGCGGTCGTGTTCCTGGTTGGTGCGGTGAGGTGCAGGCCGCTTGCTGTAGATCGCCTTCCGATGAAGATCCACCAACAGGCTAGAGTGCAGCGCCTTCTGAATGAGCAGAACCTGTCGAATGCGGTGCCAGCCGTGGCTGGCGGCGGAGATGTCCGATGAGCATGCTGAGGATGCTGTCGTGCTGCATGATGATGTTTGTGGCGAACATGGCGTGGGCGCAGCGACCGCCAGAGACGCTGCCGACAGATAGGTCAGAGCACATCGTACTCAGCTACGACCGTTCGTCGCCTCCGCCGGATCAGGTTCTGCTGCCTGAGAAAACGGTGCTGGGCTACAGCTCCGATAGTAGCGATGGCTACGGGCGAATCTATATAACCTGTGCATCCAACTCGGATCCTTCCTTAGGTCGCTGTCCTGTGGTGGACACGGGCGAGAACGGTGGGAACACAAGCACTATCTCGCTCCAGTTTGTGGAGCAACGCAGCAATCTCCGCACCAATGTAAAGGTTCGTGGTCATCTTCTCCGTATCGACTCGACCAGGCTTTGCTCCAGTGGGTACTGGGACAGCATAGAGCGGCCACTATGGTCCTCTGATGTTGGAATGTGCGAGGGAATCCCTCCTTCGGGCACAGGCGGTGAACTGGCCGTCGATGCCGACGAGATGGCAAAGCTCGTTGCAGGCCACTGGAAGGCGGAGCTGCGACTCACGTTGCACGCAGGCGTAAGTGGAGGCGGAGCTGGCGCGCTGTATACGATCAAGTACACCTTTGATCTAACCATCACAGACCGAGCCAATGCGAGCATCTACTTCCCTCTCTGGGACGAAGCATCGCCTCTGGTCGGTCTAAACATCGCCTATAGCCCAGTTGGAATGCCCACTATCGGCGGCCATGCGTCCTTGGATATGTGCCTATACGACGGTCTTGGATCTCAAAGTCCATATCTGGAGGTGACCATTGATGATCGCGCTCCGCCAGTACCAGGAAGGCTGCCGGGAATGTACTCGGTCTGGCACGACAATGGTATTCAAGATGCTCAGCACCGCCTGGACTACGAAATCACCTTGGACTACGGCGGGGCTCCAGTGGTGATGGGAAATGGCGCAATGAGAACACTCAACGGCATCGATACGGCTGCTCTGCGTCTGGTTGTGCTGCCGGGAATGACTCAGCCGGTGTACTGCGTTCCCACGCCGCTCGTGCTGGTGACTCCCGCCGTTCCCGCATCATCCAAGGCGGAAGGTCACTACCAAGGGGTACTTCACATCGAGATGAATATTCCCACGGGATCGCCCTAATCCATTCAGACAAGGAAGCGCATTGAACAGCATGACTGTCCGTACACGGGTCCTCATTTTCTCTGTCGCCTGTGTGCTCGCAGCGCCCGCGAAGGCCAATCTGAGCGTCTATCCGATGCGGCTGCCGATCCACACCGAGCATGGTGGTCAGATCCGGGTCTACTCCCAGACGCCAAAGGTGCAGTACGTCCAAACACGTGTCACTCGACTGCTTCATCCTGCTACAGCACAGGAGCAGGAGGTCAACCTCACTCCAGGCGAGCTCGAAGGAATTGCGGTAACGCCCGGGAAGTTCGTGCTTGGTGGAGGAGGCAATCGCTTGGTTCGGGTGATTCCATTGTCACCAGTTAGCGATGAGTCTGCATATCGCGTCTACTTCGAGGCAGTACGCCCTCCAGTTGAAGTCGAGTCAGATGCAGAGAGCGGGAGCGCGACTGCTAGCGTTGGCGTCAGCCTGGTGTGGGGGGCACTGGTCAGCCTGATCCCAGTCCAGCCCGTTGCTGACATGCGCGTGGACGGAGCCGCTCTGCACAACATCGGAAACGTCCGCTTGGGCGTGATGCGGGTCGAGGATTGCGACGCATCCGGGAACTGCCATGAGCACACGGTGGAGCACAGTGTCTATCCTGGGGAGACGTTGACACTTCCGTTCACCGCAGATCCAGGGCATCACGTCCGCGTTCATTACCGTCTGAGTCAGCACGGCGTTCGGCTGCACATGCGCGAACTAGCGCCCTAATTCCAGTTCTGAAACGCGCCCCCCAATGTGGGGCGCCCCAACTATTCCGCACTTCTCTGCCAGCTCTGTTGGCCGAGAGGCTATGCCTTTGCCTTTTCTCCAGTCCTATAAAGGAACTAATACCGTGAACCGCATCTATCGACTAATCTGGAATGCCACCCTGAAGCGCTGGATGGTGGCAAGTGAGCTCACCCGCGGAAGAGGGAAGCGCACCACGCGAACCTTGATCGCGGGCGTGACGCTGCTGCTTTCGCTGCCGGCGATGGCTGATTCAACGATCGAGGATTTAGAGGACGAGCCGGCCGAACGGTGGTCTGCGTTGGCTATTCAGAGCGCGCAGGCAGTGGCGTTCGGTGCCCGAGCCCAGACACCTTTGGCAATACACGAGCAGTATGCGCTGGTCAGTGATTCGTCCTATGGGAACGCCACTCTGATCGGCGACCATTCGCTGGTTTTGGGCTCGAAGGCAATTGTGGACGGAGCTAACAGTGTTGCCTACGGGAATAATTCTTACGTGACCGGTAGCTTTGGGACGGCTATTGGTAAGGGGGCGTCTGCGATGAGGGACAACGGAACCGCGTTGGGCGCAGGGTCCTATGCACAGGCGATCTCCTCCACAGCTGTTGGTCACAATGCCAGTGCCTACGGGCAGTCGAGCATTGCGGTAGGAGCTGGGGCGGGGACCAACGCGCAGGATGCTATCGCGGTCGGTTGGGGAACCAATGCCTCTGCGACTGCTTCCATGGCACTAGGTGTTAGTTCTGCTGCAAGCGGCAGCAAGGCGGTCGCACTGGGTGCGAACGCGGTAGCAAATGCTCAGGAGTCCATGGCACTGGGCAAGGGCGCTTCGGCATCCAAGTACGCCACCGGAGCTGTCGCGCTCGGTAGCGGTTCGGAGGCGTCCCAGGCAAACACAGTCTCCGTCGGCAGCAGCTCGCTAAAGCGATCCATCGTCAACGTGCGTGATGGCTGGGTCTCTCCAGGTAGTAGTGAGGCTATCACCGGCAATCAGCTGTACATCACCAATCAGAACGTCGCAACTGCAACCAATACGGCCAATGCGGCTCGCACAGATGCTTCTGCTGCACTCTCCAAGGTAAACGCAGTCAGTGGCCTGATTAGCCAGACCGCATCCAACAGCGCTGTGCGAGTGGGAGGCGAGAATACCGGGAGTTCGCTGTACATTCACAATCGCAGCGGCGCGACCAGAGTGATCAGTGGTGTATCCGCAGGCACCGTTTCAGCCAGCAGCAATGAGGCGGTGAATGGTAGTCAGCTGAGCTCTACCAATCAGGCCGTGGTCAGCGCAACTGGAACCGCAAATGCCGCCAAGAGCGCGGCGGACGCAGCTATGGCTGATGCATCCAGTGCCATCAGTATCGCCACTCAGCTGGGCGGCTTGCTCAGTCAGGTCTCCCCGGCAGGTGAAGTGCATGTAGGAGCGCAGAATGATGGTTCGCTTCTGAATGTGCACAACAAATCCGGGAAGGGGCGTGTTATCTCCGGTGTGGCTGACGGCGCGGTGAGCTCGGATAGTGATCAGGCAGTCACAGGAGCGCAGCTGCACCAGACGAATACCACGCTCGCTGCGCAGCAGCAATCTGTGGTTGCCAATGCACAGAACATTGTGGCCAATCGTACCGACATCGACGGAAATCAATCCGGCGTCGCTACCAACCGAAGTGACATCGATCTGCTTAGAAGCGAGTTTGATTCATATGTGCCGGATCTGCAGGGTGTGGTGTCCTTCAACGAGGACCGCACTATCGTTGATCTCGAAGGCGCACGCCTGACTGGGGTGAGTCCTGGGGATGTATCGAGTGAGTCCAGCACGGATGCCGTTACGGGTGGGCAGCTCCACGCAACGAATCTGCGCCTCGGCCGGATTGAGGAGCAGAGCAAGTATCTCTCGATCGGATCAGATCAGGAGAGCTTGGCGGCGCAGGCCGGGCTGCTGGGTGTTGCGCTGGGTGACTCGGCGAGGGCCTCGTTGGACTCGGAGGGAGGGACTGCAGTTGGTGCGTTTGCTAGCGCCCTTGGAAAAGACTCAGTCGCTATCGGTCGTGCCTCCTTTGTTCAGAAGGATGCAGAGGCTGGTTTTGCTCTAGGCAATCGAACCTTTGTTGGCGAGAGTGGCGGTGTCGCGATTGGTATCAGAAGTGAAGTGAGAGATGGGGCGACGAACAGTGTTGCGCTGGGAGCTTCGTCAATCGCGGTAGAAGCGAACACATTGTCAGTGGGTAACTCTGAAATCAAGCGACGCGTTGTCAACATTGCACGTGGCTTCGCCGACACCGATGTCACCAGCATTGTTCAGCTTAAGGAGACTCTTGCAGGATTGGGCGGAGGAGCCAACGTTGATGTCAATGGACAGGTCATTGCACCCACTTATGCGTTGAATGGTCAAGTCTTCCACAACGTCGGCGATGCGCTGGTGGAGCTGGGCGGATCGATCACCTCCAACGAGGAATCGATTGATAACCTTGACCAGAAGTTCCAGAGCGTGTTCAAGAGTGCGCAGGCGCAGCGTAGCGACGGTGTTGGCCAGGTAGCCCTTGCCGGTGCTGGCGGCACGATTCTCTCCAATCTAGCGAATGGCCGCGTTGAGGCTGGTAGCCGCGACGCTGTGACTGGTAGCCAGCTGTTCGAGGCAAAGACGGAGATCGCTCGCAACCGCAGTGAACTGGACGACATTCGGGTGGCCAGTGAGCGCGCTTCGTCGAGTGGCTTCGTAGGCACGTTTGGAAGCACTGTTGACTATGGCGGAGCGACCGTGACCGGGGTCGCTGATGGCCTCGTTTCTTCGGATAGCCGAGATGTTGTCAATGGAAAGCAGCTGTTCTCCACGAACTCTCGTGTTGATCGAATTGAGGATCTGAGCCAGTACCTCGCAGTTGGCTCGGATGAGGAGAGCCTGGCAGCCCGGGCAGGCTTCCTATCCGTGGCACTGGGTGATTCGGCGAGAGCATCTCTGGATACAGAGGGAGGTACTGCGATCGGGCCCTATGCGAGTGCGCTCGCAAAGAACTCGGTTGCGCTTGGCCGTGCTTCCTATGTTCAGCACGATGCAGAAGGCGGCTTCGCTGTTGGGGTGGGGACATCCGTGGCTGAGAAGAACGGAATTGCTATTGGCATAGGTAGTCAGGTGCTAAAGGGGGCAACGAACAGCATGGCATTGGGATACGCATCCGTAGCAGGTGAGTCCGATACCTTGTCCGTCGGCAACTCTGGCATCAAGAGGCGCATCGTCAACGTCGCACGCGGCACGAATGATGCCGATGCGGCGACGATCGGTCAGCTGCGGGCCTCCTTGGAGAAGCTCGGCGGAGGCGCAGGTGTCGATGCAGCCGGTCAGGTCATTTCGCCAACGTACTCGTTGGGCAAGAACGTCTACCACAAGCTTGGTGATGCGCTTAGCGCACTGGATGGCGCCGTCACCTCGAACGAAGCCTCGATCGAGAGTCTGGACAGCCGCTTCCAGCGCATCTTCCAGGAGGAGGCCCCTGCACGCGCCGATGGTCCAGGCCACCTCAATCTGGGTGGGCCGAACGGCATGATCCTGGGCAATCTGGCAGATGGCCTGGTCGCCGCCGGCAGTCGTGACGCGGTCAATGGTGGGCAGTTGTACGCGGTCAAGAAGGAACTGCAGGGTCAGATCGATGGCCTGGAAGGCCGCAGCTCCGGTTCGAACCGCTTGGCTGCGCCGATGGCATCAAACGATGCGCAATCGGTGCCAGAGACCGAGGGGGGTGATCCGGCGGGCACTCCAGTGGCACAGGTCGGTGATTCGCAGTCTCCGGTGAAGGCCGAGGGTGACGGTGCGGTATCGGTGGGCGCTGAGGGTAAGGAGCGTAGCGTCAAGCATGTGGCTCGTGGAGCCGCCGATACCGACGCTGTCAATGTTCAGCAGCTCAATGAGGCAATTGAGCGCAGCAACCAGTACACCGATATGGCGGTCGAAGGTATGAACAAGCGTTTGGACGGTATGGACAAGCGCATCAACCGGATGGCAGCGATGAGCAGCGCTCAAAGTGCAATGGCCATGAACACTGCCGGCCTGCAGACCTACAACCGGCTTGGCGCAGGCGTCGGTCACTCCGATGGCGAGTCCGCCTTGGCTGTTGGCTATCAGCGAGTGCTGAACGAGCGCGGCTCAGCCACGTTCAGTCTCAACGGTGCTTTCACCAATAGCGGCGAGCGCAGCGTGGGCGTTGGTGTGGGTATTGGCTGGTAACAGAAGTTTCCCCCTGGCATTCGTGCCAGGGGGATCTGTAGGGTGTGTCTGACTGTCCCTCAGAGCTCGAGCAGACCTTCAGTCGTGGGGTCGGGTGTCGCTCTTTGCCGGCCTAGGTCCGCTCTTTCTGCCTACCAGGCAAGGGCAGATGCGGCCTGATCACCGAAGCCCGCGCTGGCGGGGTTCAGATGGACGAGTCAGGCAGCGGATGAGCCAGGCCCAGGCTGGCTCCGAGGCGAGCCAGATCCACATCTTCTCCGAGATGGAGGCGCCGCATCGTTGCCTCCATTTGTCGCTTGAGCATTGCCACCGATTGACCCGTCAAGTTCGAGATGTCTGCGATGCTGCGTCCTGCTGCCAGCATTCGAATCAGCTCCATCTGCGATGGCGTGAGGCGGACCGCCGACCTGTCGATCAGTTGAGCCGGCGTGGGAAGGCCAGATGCAAGTTGTTCTATCACCCCGAGAATCGATTCGGGTTGCGATGACTTTTCCAGTACCGCATCTGCGCCCGAATTCCTGATATGGCTCAGTAGCGCGGAGTTGCTGAGCATCGTCATCACCAGGATCTTGAGCTCCGGATAGAGCCTTCGAACTGATTCGACCATCCGCGATCCATCGGCGTGCGTGTCTGAAGGCATGCAGTAGTCGCTGATCAAGACGTCACACGCGCGTGCTTCCAGCATGTCCATGAGCTGGGCAGGGCACTGGGCCTCTCCCACGATCTGCCAGTGAACCTTGCGTTTGAGAAGGTGGCGGATCCCGGTTCGTACTACCTGATGGTCGTCTGCGACGATAAGTCTGATGGGCGTTCGGGGGATTGCAGGAAGCGCTGGCCGCGGAGGCCAGGCGTATCTTGCCGAGGAGGTGGCCGGATTGGGGCCCGCGCTGTGCCGGATCTGCATGGTTGCTTACTCCCGGGAATTGGTCGGGCCCTGCTGGCGTGATGGCGGGGCCCGACGTGCTCTGGCTATTTAGATAAATGCTCTTCTGGCGCTTAAGACCGGGAATTGGTATGTCCAGGAAATGATTTCAAGGATCTGTGATCTGGCTTGACACCGGGTATCCCCATCTTCGCCTGGAGCGGCCGTTTCAGTCGCAGCTGCAGCAGGGTCGTGGCAATCGTGGACCGGCTTAAATGGCGTGCCTATAGAAGGATTTCTAAAACCATGCTGAGCCTCCTAAACCAGTCGCACCCCGCAATAGCTTGGTGCACAATCGCCGCGAAGGCGCTGGGGACCTGTTGGGAATGCCTGGCTGGTCCTGAGTCCAGTGGTCGGTGCAACCTTATTCAAGGAAATGAAGTGACGCGAATTGCCAAGCTCATTGCCGTGACCCTGTGCCTGTGGGCGCCGATTGTCTCGGCCGCAGATCGTATGCCCGAGCTGGATCAGCGGGAGCGCCAGTGGATTCAGGAACATCCGGTTGTGCGCTTTGCCAGCGACGCGGATCTGCGTCCGCTGGAGTACGTGGAGCACGGTGAGTTCAAGGGTTTGACTGCCGACTATCTTGCCTTCATCACCCGCAAGACCGGATTGCGCTTCGAGTTCGTTGATGCAACCAGTTGGATAGATGCCCAGGATCGATTCGCGAAAGGCGAGGTTCTGCTGCTGCCCAACGTTATGAAAGGGCGCCTGGAGTCGCGGCTGGACGGGCATGTGATTCTGTCGCGACCTTATCTGGCCGCCTACAGCGTTGTCTTCACCTTGCCAGAAGCACCGGCAGTGCTGAGCATGGATCAGCTTGATGGCAAAGTTGTAGCTGCCCGTACCAGTGGCATGTACGCGGAGATGATCCGACGGACCTACCCCAGCCTGCGGGTGATGGACACGCCAACACCAGATGCGGCCTTGGATGCGGTCGTGGCGGGAAAGGCAGATGCGGCTATGGGAACGGTGATGACTTTCCAGCCGTTTCGAAACCGAAAGTATCTGAGTGAACTGAACATCTCCCATCCCGAGATACCGTTGGTGATGTTGGCGCAGATGGGTAGCAGCGCCGATCAGCCTGCGCTTGCTTCGATCATCGACAAGGCACTTGCCACGTTGAGTACACAGGAAGAGTCGCAAATGCGCGACGAATGGCTGAAGGAAACCGACTACGGTGCCCCTACCTTCGGTTCGATATTCCAGTACAACGCTCCCTACATTCTGCTACTGGCTCTGCTCGCAGGCCTGCTGGTGCTGTTCGCGCATCGTGCCAATGCCGCTCGGCGCCGAGCGATTGAAAGTGAGCGGGTCAAGGCCCGGTTCCTGGCGACGATGAGCCATGAGATCCGCACCCCCATCAACGCTGTGGTGGGCGCTGTGGAGATGTTGTTGGATTCGCCGCTCAACCCTGACCAGCGTCAGTTGGCCAGTATCGCGGTCAATGGAGCGGAGGTGCTTGACACGCTGCTGGACAACGTCCTGGATCTATCCAAGCTGGACGAGCGGGAAATGAAGCTGGAAGTGATTCCAACGAATGTCTTGGCCCTGGCGACCAAGACGGCGAGCATGTTCAGGGCCAGGGCTGAAGCCAAGGGCGTTGCATTGCTGATCAGTGTGGATACCTCTACCTCCTGCTATGTGCTGGTGGATCCAACCCGGCTGCGGCAGGTGCTGATGAACCTGGTTGGAAATGCGGTCAAGTTCACCTCGCAAGGCCAGGTCATGCTCACCGTGCAGGTCCGCGTCTTGGACGGCGGCCACGCAGAGTTGTGGGTAGAGGTGGCAGATACTGGGGTTGGCATAGCAACAAAGGATCAGACGACCATTTTCGACGCCTATCGACAGGCCGATACGGCAACCACACGTCAGTACGGTGGCACGGGATTGGGTCTTTCGATCTGCCGTGAGCTGGTGCAGCTGATGGGCGGAACACTGGCGTTGGAGAGCCAGTTGGGTCGAGGCACCACGATCACTCTGGCAATTCCAGTCACCCTGCAGGCCGAATCTGAAGGTGAAGTGCTACATGCAGAGGCAGTCGGTGCCGATGACTCTTTGGGTGGTGCGAGGGTGCTGCTTGTTGATGACCACCCGGACAATCAGTTCATCATCAATGAACAGCTCAAGCGTATCGGCCTCACTGCGGATGTCGTGGGAAGTGCACGGGAAGCATTGGCGGCCTTTGACAGCGGCGACTACGCGATGGTGCTGATGGACTGCCACATGCCGGGTATTGATGGCTATGAGGCCACGCGCATGATCCGGCAGCTGGAAGCTGATTCTGGCCGTGCAGCCACTCCAATCATCGCGATCTCCGCGGCCACCGATGCCGCTCACCTGAGGCAGTGCATGGACAGCGGGATGGATGGCGTTCTGAAGAAGCCACTCCGGATCGAGGACATCCAAGGGATTGTGCGGCTGTGGCTGGGATCGCCACTGGATATCAGCGATGAAGAGGTTCCGTTTGAGGAATTCACTGAGGCCGAACTGCGTGCTCGCTATCAAGCGGCGCTATTGGAAGACCTGCAGGCGCTGAGGCAGGCGATGCTGTCTCGTGATTGGACAGAGCTGCGCCAGAGAGCACATCGGATCCGTGGGGCTGCAGGCATGGCGCAGGATCTGGTGTTGGCCGAGTGGGCTCATGGGGTCGAGCGCGAGGGGGCGGCCCGACCTGACTTCGAGGGTGAGATCGACCGGATGGTGGTACACGTCCAGCACTGGAGCATTTCGGGGGATCCTTCGCCGAACCGCCTCCCTACCAACTGACCTCAGTCAAAGCTTGAGCAGATGGCGGATGAGATGGAGCTCGCCATCGGTATCGATGCCCAGCTTGCGATAAGCCGAGCGCTTCTGCGTGCTGATCGTATTGGCCTGGCGGTTGAACTTGGCCGAGATTTCGGTGGTCGTCAGTCCTTCCAGGACACAACGCACGACCTCTGCCTCCTTGGGGGAAAGCTTGGCATCGCTAAGAAGGTCACCAGAGGTTCCTTCTGCGGAATCAGATGAGCCGGAGAGTCGATATTCCTCCAGCGAGCGCGCCATGTCCGGATCCAGGTAGGTCTTGCCTCGCATCACCGTCAGTACGGCAACTGCCAGTTCCCTGGGCTCGTGCACCTTACCGATGAAGCCATTGGCTCCGGTCTTCAGCGCCAGCCCGATGGTGGCCTGGTTGTAGTGGGCCGACACCACGATGATGCGGGTGTTCGGGTACCTGACGTGAAGGGCTCGAATCAGATTCAGGCCGTCAATGTCGCCGCTGCCAAGGGCGAAGTCGGTGATCACCACATCGACGGAACTTCGGGCCAGGAACGCCAGCAGCTCGGCACTGCTTCCGCAGCTCGCCACGACCTGCATCCCCGGCTCCTGCTGGAGCTGGAAGTTCAGGCCGCTGCGTACGATCGGATGGTCATCCAGCAACGCGATGGTGATGGGTGTAGGGGCGGCGGCCATAGGGAGGGCGGATGGCGGGTGGCTCCCATCATGGCATGTCGCTGCTGGCTCAACAAAGCCCATTGGAAGGTGGGCCGGGGAGGGCTATCGGCGCCCTCTGAGCGGAGGGCACGGAAGGAGGCGTCGCTTTGCCATTTTGGAAATAGTTCTATTCGCTTGAGTGGGACGACTGGCCATCCTAGACCGGACCGCTGGGCCGGCCCCGAGGCGGCATCAGCTCCCAGCCAGCCCTCGCCAGCGCCCCTCTTTGCAGAGTGACTTTGACCATGAGCAGGACGCTTTCTTCCCCTCGAACCATCCTCCTGCTGCGACGGTTTGAATGCCCGTTGCCGGGGTTCGCCCTGGCTGATCTGAAGATCCCTGGTTGGGATCGTCGCGAAGTGGAGGCTGCATTTTCCTTCATGGTCGAGAACGAATTGCTTGTGTCGGTCCGTTCCCGCGACGTCAGAGGGGAGAGCTACACGGGCTCGACAGTGGGTTTGACCTCCAAAGGGCGTTGCCTGTTGCACGTGATGCGAAGTGCACCGCACTTCCATTGTGAAGGATTCGTTATTTCCGAGACCGGGCCGGAACTCGCTGCAGCAGCAGCAGTAGCCTGCACTCCCTCTGAGAGGTGCTACGCCTGATGTGGACCTGTCCATACTCGCATCAGCTCATGCGCAAGTTGCAGAGCGGAACGCTTCGCGGCGTGGCGAACGCCCTGGCGCTGGATGCCGGATACATCGATCGCGGAAATCAAAGAGCGATCGCCGCATTGGATCGCCTCACCATTCAAGGCTTGGTTGAGGTGTCCAGCTTCAAGGTAATCGGAGAGCCCAGGAACTATCGGGTAGATCTGCGCCTGACTACGCTGGGTTGTGAGTTGCTTGAAAGCCTGCCATCGGACACTTCGGAAAGGCTAACGGGCAGCGATGATCCCATCCCAATCGCTGGCCAGTACCAGGCCGCAACGCTCACCTGCAGCGTTGACTGATCATTCCGTGATCCAGTTCTGAGCTGTCAACTCCCCTTGGGAGCTGCGCGTCGACGGAAGTGCAACGGGACGCCGTATCTGCAGGAGCTCAGGGCTTTTGGCGGAAGAGCAAGATCCTGCATGCGGGCGGCCGTCGCCTGGGGGAGGGCGATTCCAGGCCTTTGCGAGGCCTGGAGCGCATGCGAACGAACCCAATGGACTTCAATGCTAGGCAGAAAGCCCCAGGCGGATCGCTATGCTTCGAAGCTCAATCTGATCCCTTGCTCCAAGCGCGACCATCGCTTGACGTTTGTGGTGACTGACGCCGCTGGCGTTGCGGCTCCAGTTTGTTGCAATGGTTGAGGGTGTGTTTCCGTTGCTCAAAAGCCTAACGATCTCCCGCTGCTTGGAGGTGAGCCTGGCGCTGGGGCAGTTGGAGCGGCAGGCAAGATGGTTGCCCACATGGCTGCAGACATACTTTCCGCCCAGCAGCGCGAACGACAACGCGTTGGTAAGGCAGGTCGGCGGGCAGGTCTTTACAACC
>NZ_QAIJ01000295.1:0-1985 GCF_003060985.1 Stenotrophomonas sp. HMWF023 | reverse complement strand
CGACAGGGGCTGCTGCAATGCCGGCGACAGGAACGTGTTGTCCACCACCACCAGCGCACCGGCCTTGTGCGCCGCGTCGATGACGAAGCGCAGGTCGGTGATGCGCAGCAGCGGGTTGGACGGCGTTTCCACCAGCACCAGCTTCGGCTGCGTGGCCAGCGCCTGGGCCAGCGCGCGTGGGTCGGTCAGGTCGGCGGTAACCAGTTCGAAATGGCCCTTCTTCGCCAACGCGTTGAACAGGCGCCAACTGCCGCCATACGCATCGTGTGGCACCACCAGGGTGTCGCCGGGCTGCAGCAGTGCGTTCAGCACCAGGTTGATCGCGCCCATGCCGGTGGCAGTGACCACGCCGCCGGCGCCGCCTTCCAGTTCGGCCAGCGCTTCGCCCAGCAGGTCGCGCGTGGGATTACCACTGCGGGTGTAGTCGTACTGGCGCTTGTTGCCGAAACCTTCAAAGCTGAAGTTCGACGACAGCACGATCGGCGGCGTGACCGCGCCATGGGCGGTGTCCCGATCGATGCCGGCGCGGACGGCGGCGGTGGTGCGACAACAGGACGGTTCAGCGGCGTGCAGGCTCATGCGGACTCTCCAGAAGTGCGGAAGGCGGTGGCGAGGATCGCGTCGATGCGATCGGTTTCTTTCAGGAAGGCGTCGTGGCCGTAGGGCGAGCGCAGCACGCGCAGGCTGCCGCGCGGGCCCAGTCTCTCGACCAGGCCGACCAGGTCGGCAAGCGGAACCAGGCGGTCGCCTTCAACGGCAACCACCACGGTCGGCGGCAGGATCGCGCTCGGGTCCACGCGGTGCAGGTCGATCGACTCGGACAGGCGCAGGTAGGCGTTGACCGGCGTGCGTGCGACGTACTGCGCGCCAGCGGCGTCGAGGTAATCTTCGGCGGCAACCCGAACGCGGCCATTGACCACTTCCGGTGCTGCGTCGAAGCGCTCGCCGAATTCTTCCGGCGTGCGATAGCTGAGCATCGCGAACTGACGAGCCAGCGCCAGGCCGTGGTCTTCGCCACACTGCAGCTGGCCCAGCGCCACGGCACGGCGCTGCAGCGCGCGCCAGGCGGCGGCATACGGATGCGGGCGGTGCGCGCCGCTGACCAGCACCAGCTGCCGGACCCGGGCACGGTGCCGGATCGCCAACTGCTGGCCGACCAGTGCACCATACGAATAGCCGACGAACGCCTTCAGCGCGCGGATGCCGAGGTGGTCCAGCAGCAGTGCCAACGCATCAGCCTGGTCGGCGGTATCGATCGGCACATCCAGCGCGCCGTCGGCGCCGATGAAATCGAACGCGAGCACACGCAGTTGTTGCGGATCGAGTGCGCGACCGCTGCCGACCAGGCCTTCGGCCCAGCCCTTCTCGGTGAACTGCGCATTGGAGGCCACATGGCGGTGCGCGGAAATGCCGCCGGCCAGTACCACCACCGGTGCGTTGACCGGCCCGACCCACTCGTAGCGCAGGCGCACCGGGCAAGGGCCGGCATGACGCATCGACAGCACGGCGGCGAACTCGCCGCGCTCGGCGTGCACGCGGTCGTCGACCGGCACGCTGACGGGGACAAAGGGTTCGGGGCGAAGCACGGTGCTGGTGGCGAAGCTCATGGCGGGTTCCGGTAGGGAAATCGGCCATCGAGCCTTCGCGGGGCTCGCGTTCGAAATGCACGTGGTGTGCAGGTTCGAACCATCTTTCGGTGGACGCCACGGTCCCCGCAGGATTTGGCACCTACGCAGGCGCTTTCGCGTCTGCGGGCTGCCCCGGCTTCAAAGGGCCTGTCCCTCTGCCGGTCTCGATGGTGGAGCCACGATGCCAGTCCTTTCCGAGCGTGTCAATCCCTTCATGCGGATAAAGAGATGAATGAGTGCAGAGACCCCCACCCTTCCCCCATCCCGACAGCTTGCGTAGAGTCCCGGCGGTCCATGTCGCTGGAGCCGTCGATGCGCCGCTTGCCCTTGTCCTGCCTGCTGCTGCCCCTGTTGGCG
>NZ_QAIJ01000046.1:0-5241 GCF_003060985.1 Stenotrophomonas sp. HMWF023 | reverse complement strand
GCTTGGTCGTCGCGATAACGTCGTCAAGGATGAGGAGATGGTTCATGGGAAGCAGCGACGTTCAGCCTGTGCAGGCTGAAGAAGATGTGCAGGGACTTGCAGTTGCCGTGCTGCTGGCATCGTCGTCATGTATCGACAGCCAGCCATACATGCCCTCCACCTCCAACCAACTCAGTACACGTCAGCGATTCGGTAAGCGCCTGCAAACCGCACGCAAAGCCGCAGGTCTGACCCAGCAGCAGCTTGGGATGGAGATCGGTCTGGAGCTAGACGTGGCTGCCATACGCATCAATCGCTACGAAAGGGGTGTCCACGATCCCGATAGCGATACTGCCCATAAGCTTGCCAAGCGGCTTGGCATGCCACTTGCCTACTTTCATTCCGACAATGAAGCCCTTGCCGAGGCGATCTTGACGTTCGCTCGGCTATCGCCGGCGCAGCAACAGGAGGCGCTGGAGTCCCTCAGGGCACTCTCGGTACAGCAGCCCCATAAGTGATCATCGGGATCAAGGTCAACAGCATTGGGTAGCACGTCGATCCTGATGCTTTCAGGCGTGTAAGCGTCGCAGCATTATCATCCTGTGCCGAGCTATCACCGGCACTTCGGTCTTCGATCCGCAACCTGGCTGCCTGGCGCTCTGCCCACCCTGTCAGAGCCATCATCGATGTCTCCACACCGCGTAGTTTCGCAATAGTTCTATCGCTTCCGTGGCATGGGGTCCGCCAAGATGATCGGCTTGACCGGGGCGAGCTTCTCTCATGCGGGCACCACGTGCCCCGAGGAGCAGGCAGACCGGCCCACCTGCAGCCGCGTCCAGCCTACATATGCTCTATTTCGGAATTGGAATTCAGGTACTTGTTGCCCTGTGCATTGCCGTTCACCTGATCCGCAGGAGCCAGCCGGTCGACCCGAATCACCTCGCGCACCAAGCTCGCTCCAGGTTTAAGCACAGCCCGACGCATCAGAACCGCCTGCAACTGGCAACCGCTCTACTCAACGCGGGCCAGGCGCAGGAAGCACGTTCGCATTTCGAGCAGGCCGCCAGCGGCGCCTCCGGCATCACGCCGGAAGTGCTCCTGGGCTTGGCCCGTGCAAGGCTGGAGACCCGCAGCCCGGTTCCCGCGCTGGAGGCATTGGCGATGCTGTTCGCCACGCATCCGCAGGCGCGCCGCCAGCCGGAGCCAACGCTGCTGTATGCACAGGCGATGGCAGCAACCCACTCACCTGGTACACGAACGGCGTTCAATCTCGCCCTTGTCTATTCCGACGGCGCCGCGGCGAGATGCCATTTCGCCGAATGGCTCCTAAGGCAGTCAGATCCAGACGATCATCAGCATGCCTACGTGCTGTTTGCCGACATCACAGAGCATGCCCGGCACTGGTCTCGACATGCGCGCTCGCACAACAGAGAGTGGATCAGGCGTTCGGCGGCGGCCCTGAAGGAAAGGATGGCTCACCAGAGCAGCACCTGACGCAACTAACCTAGCTTCAAGTGTCGGCGCCGGCTGCCCCTCTACGCCTACCCGCCCCACCGTGTCATTCAACACAGTCCCTGCCAGACACGAACGCCCCTCGCCCATTGTGGGGAACTTTCATTTGGAGGCAGGGATGCAGGTAGGGTTTCTCCGATTGACCTGTACTCCACTGAGCAACAGACTCGGCGTCACCCCAGCCTTGGCAGCTCGAGTCTCGAATTCAATGCACCAAAGACCACCTGTCGTCGTGTTTGACTTCGACCTCACCCTGACTCGCTGGGACACCGCAGATAGATTCTTTCGATGGCTGCTTCGGCGAGACCCAGCGCGCCTCGCGTTGGTTCTTGCTGCCCTGCCTGTACTTGGCCCACTCCTGCTGCCCAGGTTCACACGGAGATTGCCCATCCGTTACGCAGTCTGGGTGGCCACCCTGGGTCGGACTCCTGAAGCACTTCCGGCCCTGGTCGAGGAGTTCATCCTAACTCTCCCGTTGGGCCATGGCTCTGTATTCCTACCCGCCGCCGTGGAGCGCCTCCAAGCACATGTTGCTCGGGGCGATGAGGTGGTGATCGCCACTGGGTGCCTCGATGTCCTGGCAGCCGCTCTTCTGCGACAGGCCGGGCTGGGACAAGTGCCACTGGTTGCCTCTACCGTCCGCCCTTTCCTGGGCGGCCTCGCTCGGGATCAGCACTGTTATGGTGCGAACAAGATCCCGATGCTTGTTTCACGTGGATTCGCCCCACCGTGGGCAGTTGCCTACACCGACCACAGTGCAGACCTTTCAGTTCTGGAACTCGCCCACGAGCGCTTCCTGGTCAACCCAAAGCCAGGATGCGTGACCCGCCTTGAAGCTGCTCTTGCCAGCAAGATGACAATTCTCGATTGGCGATAGGTGCGGCGCAGCATGAGAAGGCCGAAGTCTGCAGCAGAGTGCTCAGTCGAACGCCTCCTGCATCACTCGATCGCCTGAATAATCCTTACCCCATCCCAATCGCAGCCATCAAGGCAGTCAACTGGGGGATATAGCTCGTCAACGCCCCACCAGCAGCCCCTTCAAGCACAGTCCGAAGCGATTTGAGGGATTCCTCGACGATTCCGCGCTTTGGCTCCGCTGATTGGAGTTGCACCAAGACGGTGTCGACATCCACCAGTACCTGCCCTGCACCGCCCTTCGACTCAGCCGCGCTTCTGAGCTCCTTCAGAAACGCAGCGAGCTCCTCCCGGTTCTCAGACATCTGGTACGACTGCTGACCAGAGGAGAGCTGCTGAAGCTGGGAGTTGTGCATTGATCCGATGTTGTTGGTGATATTCGTCACGTGCTGCGCCGCCTTCACCTCCATTGGACTGAAGCTCATTCCGTCACCAACGACGCCCGCATCTTCCAGATCGAGAGCCCATTGCAGAACTCGGTTGCGTACTTTGTCCAGCACTCCGTGGAAGACGCTGGCGGAAATTGCCAGAGATGGCTGCATCGGTACTTCCATGCCCTTCAGGAAGAAGGCCGTGACTGGCGCGGGGAAGCTGAAACGAAGCTGGTCCTCGTTCTGCTGAAGCAGTGATTCAACCTCCGCCACGCTGAATCCCATGGGAAACTTGCAGAACTCCAGCTCCAACTTCGGGGACATTTGGAATGGAATGTAGCCATGAAAAGGGTTGTGAACTTGAGGAATGCCGCGAAGCTCTCTATACGAGGGAAGCTCAGCATCTCCACCGTAACCCGACAGCTCCGCTTTGATCCACGCCGTATCGCCATTGATCTTGAGCTTGGTTGAAACAACCAGCGCCTTACGCAGCAGATCACTCACTCCGACCTTTGGATCGAGTGCATCTCGCTGAATTTCCTGAACCAAGCTGGACATGGTTGCTCCGATTTGATTGGAGAATTATGGGCCTTGAGGCGGTGACCACCCAAGTACGAGCTTCCTCGAATCGGGCCGACCAATGCCGGGCGGCACCTACCTGAGCTCCCCTACCCTGCACATGCCCTCAGCGCCAGCAGGAAGAACACGCCGATAAGCACTACCGGCCAGCATCCCTTGTTCGACGAAGCGGAGCCAAGCTGAGGCGTGCTCGGAACAGGTGGTCGACGCTGTGGAGGCGAAGCCTGATTCGCAGACTGCTGCATGCTGCCCAGAATGGACTGATTGCGACTCTGGGGAGGTGCGGGCGGAGTCGATGGCGTTGCCGAGACTGCCGGCCTTGTCGCTGCCCCTCCCATGCTGATCAAGATCCCCGCATTGCGACTGGTCGCCGTTGGCACAGCAGCGCCTGCCGCCTTACCTGCCACCTGCAGGCGGAACTTGGCATCCCTCTCCGCCAGCGTCTGGATCTGTCCAGGTGCGCTGATGGTGATCGACAAGTGCGTATAGCGGCCGGAACGGGAGCCCTTGCTAAAGGGCGGATCGATCAGACCGGAGACCGATAGCCAGCGCCCAACCCATGAGGCGTCAGGTAGATTGGGCCTGATGGCATCGATGCCCTCTGACCAGATGGACAGCTTGACCGCCTGGCCCCGCCAATCTGCAAAGTTCACAAAGATGTAGGGCTTGCCGCTGCTGGTGCGTTGATGCGTCACGGCGTATACGCGACCAACGAGCTCGACGCGGCTTCCAACCATCTGAAGAACCTGGCTGTAGTTGGCCGCGTCAGCCACCACATACGGCCCTTGGTACGTAAGGACTTGGGCAGCGGTTCGTATGGCGATCGGGCCTGCAGGAACTCCCTTGCCCTGGAGGAAATCGGTCAGGGACGGGACGGCCGAGAACGCTCCGGCAGCAACCTTGGCCAGGTTCTCTACATGCGCCTTGACGCCGGAAAGGGCCACCGCACCCTGAAACACGCTCGACTGCGCAGGGTCGAGGAAGTCGTTTCGACGGAACACAACCGCGCTGGGCTCAGAACGAGAAGATGCCCAGGTCCCGGGAGCGGCAATGAGAACCTGCAGTGCTACATCCAGCGTGAGAAACGAGAACCGATCCAGCGTGGGACCAAAGTCATTGGCCGACCGCTGGGGGTGCTGAAAGTTGAGCTGCCCCAGTTCGGTCGCCTTGGCACCCTTGAGCGACTCGACATAGAGACCGTCATAGTCGATCAGCTGCACTTTGGTGCCGTCCGCACTGACCATCAGATTCTCGGGCTGGATGTCCCCGTGAGCGAGATTGTTCTGCTCCAGGTAGCCGGCCAATGAGGTCAGCGCGGCTCGCAGATTCTGGAGCGCCACCTTGTTGGCGTGCTTGGCCTCAAGGAACTCGGCCAGCGTGCTGCCGCTGGCCCAGGCCATCTTGACGGTGGGGTACGTGCTGCCCTGAATCCGGATCCCGGCAGGGTTGAACTCAAATGGCAGGAAGTACGGGCTCTTGAGCTGATCCAGCCGTGTCGAGATTGCCTGGTAGCGCCGCTCCAGCTCCCGGGATTCCTTGTGGAAACAGCGCAGCGCGTACTTCTGCGCACCAACCGTCACCGCATAGGTCAAGGCGAAGCCGCCGCATAGCGCCAGAGGCAATCCCAGCCCGGTGGTTCTCAGGGTGCCGCGCTTGAGCTCCGGGTCAAGCAGCACCAGATGCGGGTGCTGCAGGGCTTCGTTGTACTGCTCCAAAGATGGGTAAGCCATCGTCCGGTACGCCTCAAGACTGAGTTGCAGACGCAATGATCAGCGTGGAATCGTCTCGACGCATGCGCCCCGCAGCCCGCTCGTTCTCAACCAGCTCGGTGAGCTCTTGAACATCGCGTATGCCACGCAGCAGCTCCAGTGCCGAGCCATCCCCC